>WTAG01000095.1 GCA_013139755.1 Methylomarinum sp.
AATCAGGCCGTTCCACGACCACCAATCATTAATTAACAAAAATTAGTTGATTATGGTTTTTGTTTTATTCTCACACAAAGGCACTGAGACACAGAGGAAAGCACCTCTCTTCTTCGTGTCTCAGTGCCTTTGTGTGAATTATTCTTTGTTTGTTATTCAAGAGAGCAATGCATAAAGCCATGGATGGCTTGTAGTAGAACAACGCAGGAGCAGTTGTCGAGGAGCTATTGCCGAGAAGACTAGGATGAGGAGATTAAAAACAACTTATGCGAATTGCAAGGAATTTAATCAAAAATAGTGTGTCATATTCTTAATTCATTATGCTGAATGATGCGTTAAAAAACTTCAGCATAACCATTAATAATGGAGATTATCATGAAATGGTTTCTATTTATCAGCATCCTGTTTTTGCATGCCTGCTCTAATTTGCCTGCAAACATTAAAAACCCGCCTAGTGTTGATATTCAGCTTCATCAGGCATTAAAAAACAGTAGCAGTTTTCAAAACTACCCTGTGCGCTGGGGAGGAACGATTATTGATGTAGAAAATGAAGCTAATGAAACAAAAATGCAAATCCTGTTTTATCCACTTAACTATTATGGCCGTCCTAAATTAAATAAGCCAAGCTCAGGGCGATTTATTACAGTCAGCAAACAGTTTCTTGACCCGGCGATTTACGCTAACGGCACTAGTATTACAGTTGTGGGGACACTACAGGGAACTTTAGAAAAGCAGATTGGAAAAAAAATAATCACAGTGCCTATAGTCTCTATTAATAGTTTTCATATTTGGCCACAATATCCGCAAAATTATTATAGCCCCTATGGCTACTATCCTAATTATTTTGGTTATGGGTACAGATATTACCCATACAGTTACTATAGAGGTGGATATTACTATCATTAAACAACAGGGGTTCCAACCTTTGCACCGCCACTGTCTAAATTATCTGTTGTCTGTGTTCTAATGTATTTTTGTAAATTCAGAAATATAAATTCTATTGAGATACAACCGTTATCAATAAAAGGGACTGTTTTATGAACTCACATCATTGTCATCATCAACATAAAAGTGAGCATTCTCATCATGATGCTCAACAGGTAAAACTGTATAGTTGTCCTATGCACCCTGAGGTTGAAAGCAACGAGCCCGGAAACTGTCCAAAGTGTGGTATGGCTTTGGAACCGCTTCATATAGAAGCTAATTCGGAGAATGCTGAACTTATTAGCATGACTCGTCGTTTATGGGTAAGTCTGTTTTTTGGCGTTCCAGTCTTCGTAATATCAATGATAAATGATATGTCTCCCCGTTTATTGTCAGACACGGTATCTTTACAGCAAATACAGTGGTTTGAATTTGCTCTGGCGACACCGGTAGTTTTATGGTGTGGTTGGCCATTTTTCCAACGTGGTTGGGCTTCTGTTATTCAGCGCAATCTGAATATGTTTACTTTGATTTCCTTAGGTATCGGAGTGGCCTGGATATACAGCCTTGTTGCCACTTTTTTACCCCAGCTTTTCCCTCCTTTGATGCGGGATGAAAATGGCGTTGTCGCCGTTTATTTTGAAGCGGCAGCAGTTATTACCGCGCTGGTTTTGTTGGGTCAAGTTCTGGAATTACGGGCAAGAAGTCGAACCAGTGATGCAATTAAGATGCTCCTTGGACTAGCGCCTAAAACCGCACGCATATTCCATGATGATGGAAGAGAAGAAGATATTCCTCTGGAACAAGTTAAGCCAGGTGATACTTTGCGTGTGCGGCCCGGTGAAAAAGTACCGGTCGATGGCATAGTGCTAGATGGCAATAGCTCAGTTGACGAATCCATGGTTACGGGTGAATCCATTCCTGTAGAAAAATATATCGACATGCCGCTGATAGGTGCAACCATCAATGGGACCGGCAGTTTGTTAATGCGTGCAGAACGAGTGGGTAGTGAGACTTTGCTCTCGCAAATTGTACACATGGTCAGCGATGCGCAACGCAGTCGGGCACCCATACAGAAATTGGTCGATATTGTTGCCGGTTATTTTGTTCCCGTCGTAATATTGACAGCAATAGTTACCTTGGCTACATGGTTTTTTTGGGGTCCTGAACCACGGTTAGCGAACTCTGTTGTCAATGCTGTCGCAGTGTTAATTATCGCCTGTCCTTGTGCACTAGGCTTGGCTACCCCAATGTCAATCATGGTTGGTACCGGTCGAGGAGCAACCGCGGGTATTCTGATCAAAAATGCTGAAGCGCTGGAAATCATGGAGAAAGTTGATACCTTGGTGGTTGATAAAACTGGCACCTTAACGGAAGGAAAACCACAATTGGTATCAGTTAATTCAGTCAATGATTTTACTGAGCAGGAAGTGTTATGTTTTGCCGCCAGTCTGGAAATGCCCAGTGAGCACCCTCTTGCTGCTGCGATTATAAAAGGAGCTGAAGAACAAGGCTTAATTCTTCAGCAGGTAGACGAATTTCATTCACTCACTGGACGAGGCGTAACAGGTAAAATTAATGGATGCCAAATCGCCTTAGGTAATAATAAATTAATGTTTGAATTAAACATTGATATCAGCTCATTAGCAGATCAAATAGAGTCTTTGCGCAATCAGGGACAAACTGTCATGATGATTGGGGTTGATAATAAAGCAGCCGGTTTAATCGGTGTTGCTGACCCGATTAAGAAAAGCAGTGTAAAAGCACTATCAGAATTACATAAGAGCGGTATTAATGTAGTCATGCTGACTGGTGATAACCAAAAAACCGCAGAGGTCGTTGCCCGTAGTCTCGGCATTAAAGAGATCTATGCCGACGTATTACCCGATCAAAAATCTGCAATGGTAAAAAGCTTACAGTCAAAAGGACATATCGTGGCAATGGCCGGAGATGGTATTAACGATGCCCCTGCATTGGCCCAGGCTCATATTGGAATAGCAATGGGAACAGGAACCGATATCGCCATGGAAAGCGCAGGCGTTACATTGGTAAAAGGTAATTTACTAGGTATCTCTAAAGCGCGTCATTTGAGCCAATCAACCATGCGTAATATTCGGCAGAACCTGTTCTTTGCCTTTATCTATAATTCACTGGGCGTACCAGTAGCCGCAGGTGTGTTATATCCCTTTTTTGGCTTGTTGCTGTCACCAATGATTGCAGCTGCAGCCATGAGTATTAGTTCGGTTTCGGTTATTGCTAATGCACTAAGGTTGCGACACATGTCTTTGTAAATAAAAACTTTTCATAAAACAAAAAAAAACAAGGCAAAAAATGTTGTTCTACTTATTTTTCAGAAACTTTATATTATTTTGAATTTTTTGGACTTTTGATAATCAATTCATTGAGGTTTTTTTTAAACCTTTATACACCAAGGTTATTAATTCAAAGAATTTAATCCTAACTTTCCAGCGTTAGTAGCGGTTACCAATTGTTAGAGACTCCAAATAGGAGTCACACAGTTTGCACTTTTGATCGTCAGAAGAGTAGATCCCTCTCTGGGGATTTATAAATTGATTAATTTTACGAATTAATTACATTTTTTTACAATCTGGAGAAAAGAAATGACTTCAAGAATAATAAAACTAATGATTGCAATTGCCGCTCTGTTTACAGTTGGCATAGTAGGCGCTGCTGAACATCATGCCGCTCAAGCACTTGAGCATGCTGCTGTAAGTGGCGTTCATGGAGAAATGGGGCATGCAAAAGATCTGACACAGCATGCGAAAGCAGCATTGAAACATGCAAAAGCCTCAGAAAAAGAACATGCTGAAGCCCATGAGCATATGACCCAAGGCGTTAAGCATCTTAATGAAGCAATCAAGCATGGAAAAATGGATCATGCAAAAGTTGCAACCAAACATATTAATGAGGCTATGACTCATATTAAAGCTTCCATAGGAAAATAAAATTGCTTTAATTGAGCTGACCTGGCTAGTTAATTAATTTTGATAGTCTGGTCAGCTTATTCCAATCCCAATATATTTTTATATTAAAAGAGACCTTTGCACAAAGAGGTAAATATTCCCCATTGAATCATTAGTCACTTTTTTTAAAATTATCGCCCATTAAATGCGCAATATCCTGTAAAAAAGAGTCGTTAAACATCTGTTTTTATCACTTTTTTACTATTTTATGCTCAATTTGACGGTTTTACCCAGTCTACACATACATTTCAGCCTTAATATTAGCACCACGTTTTATGTTATAGGCCATAGCTGTCAGCATAAACCTTGTTTGATTTCTCTCTAGCCCTAAATAGCGAGCTTTACTGATACCATGATGCAATTTGAGAACGCCAAAAACTCGTTCAACTGTACAGCGTATGCTCGACCATTGGCGATTTTGGTCTTTTTGCTTATCAGTAAGAGGCTGGTTCCTTTTACCTTTATGTAAAATTCGATTGACGATACCTTTTTCTTTTAACAGTTGATCGTGTTTTTTACTCGCATAAGCCTTATCTGCATATAATTCTTTTTCTTTCTCAGTGAGTAATTTCTCCATTGAAAGAGAGTCGTGTTCGTTTGCAGCGGTGTAATCAACTGTTTTTATAAATCCATCTTCATCTGTATTGATGTGGGCTTTATAGCCATAGGTAGAGGTCTTTTTTCCATTAGCGGCTACTTTGACATTGTAAGCGGCTTCGGGGTCTTGGGTGTTTTCACCTGCTTTATTTTTTCGTGGTCTACTTTGCTTGGCTTCTATCACTGTTGCATCAATGATGCTTATTTCTCCCATTTTAATAAATAGGTCTTGCTCAGCAAGTTGCTCATTAATTTCAACTAACAGTGGCTCTAATAAAGATTGCTTATTAAGTAAATTACGAAAACGCCAAATCGTGCTGTGATCAGGAACACCTTCACTTAAACCAAGGTTAATAAACCGCCTAAACATTAAGTCACGTGCTAATTGTTTTTCTAGTTTTGGGTCACTCAGGCTGTACCAGCTTTGGAGCAGTAAGATTTTAAACATCATCAAAGGTGGCCATGCTTGCTCACCTTTCTTTTTGCTATGAATACCCGATAATTTAGTTTCTATTAACTTCCAATCTATCAGTTGATTGATCCCATCGAGTTCTTCTAACGCTTCATGGTGCTGAATCAGTACATCACTTAAATCTGTTTGAGATAAATTTTTCCACGCCATAATATTTTTCTTGATAGAAGCTTTGATATACTCTTATTTTACCAAATTACTTCGCATGCTTCATGCAAAGGTCTCTAAAAGTGATATGTATCTATGTAGCCTATATGAAGCATCGCGGAATACGGGCTACGATCAATGTTTTTCTTTCCCTGTTTTTTAGTAAAAAATTAGAGTAAGTATTTGTTGAGATTGGTATTATTTAGAGCTTGCTCAGTAAGTCAGCCCTCGGTTTTCATAAAATAGCCCAAAATCCAGGAATTTTTCTGGATTCTGGCACAGAGTAATTTCATTTTTTGTTTTAACAGTCGTATTCTCCATACGGCGCTTATTTTATTGCAGACAAAAAAGATCCTTTCCAGGACCAATAGATTCATTACCATGAAAATACTATTAATCCAGGCAATAGAGGTATCCGCTCGTTTTGCTCTAATATAGTTCAATCGGTAACCACTTTTACCCTGACCAAACTTCCCTTCGATGGGGATACGTTGCAGATAATCTGCTTTTCGTTCTGCTTTCAGTCGCTTCAGTTCCTCTCGATTTTCTTCCGTGACTTTCTTTGGTCGACCTAGCGGTTTTCCCGCAAAATGGATGCCTTTTTGTTTAAGATAACTTCTATTTTCTCGCGTCCCGTACAATGGATCGGCTAATATTTTTTCTGGATAATGACCTGTTCTTGTCTTATAGCTTTCAACTTGTGATTTTAAATCAAGTCCTTCATGAAAAGCATCCCAGCGTACATGATCGACTTGAGCAAAGCCATCTTCTGTAAGACTGACACTGAGTTTCACTCCAAATTCAACCGATTTATTTTGTTTGCCACGAATAATTGGGCGCACATACGGCTGGCTAATACTTACAATCCTATGGTCACATCGGCGTGTTTTAGTTTGATACATCTCCCATTGTTGTTGATAGAGATGTTGTATCACCCAGTAACGGTAAAGTAGCCAATGAGATAGCGGAAGTTTTGTTCCTTCTGGCCAATGCGTCAGCAACTGTTCAATGTGACCTAAATTCCGACGCAGGTACTGGAGTTGCTGTTTGATGCCTCGACGTAGCTTTTTTCTTCCTGGACGTCTTTGTTTAACAACAGCCAGAAAAGCTTTTCGTGCTTTCTCTCGATACGTTCTCGGTTTCTTTTTCTCGGAGGTGTAAGGATAAAGAGCATCAATCACTTTCTCACTAAATTCTCTCGCTTCATTGAGTAAGCTGAGGTCAGTTGGATAACGAATTGCTTGTTCCACAACGGTTGCATCTAAAATGAGTTTACCTTGATGTGTCGAAACTTCTGATTGAGGCACACCTTCTTCTGTTTCAGTTGGCGTCGTAGAGCTATCTTCTGGCTGTTGCTCTGGCGACAGATCGAGATGGGGTTCTTGATTTTCAGAGGCTGTCTCTAATTCTGGTTTTGTTTTCTCTCCATCATGGGCATCAATAATCGCCTGATGAAAGACTTCGAACACTGCCTGACCCATACGCTTTCTTATTTCAACAAATAAGGAGGGTGCAAAAGGTGCTTTCATTTGATAGCTGCTGAGCCCCACAAAGTATTGCATATAAGGGTTTTCCTGAATTTGTTGCACTGTCTCACTATCTGAAAGACTCAGTTTATGCTTGATGATCACGGCTCCAATGACCAACCTGGCATCTTTGGCTGGACGGCCTGAGTGAGCAGAAAGCCCTTGATAGTATCCTTCAGCAAGTTCATCCCAAGGAATACATCGACTCATTTTCACCCAGCGGTTATTTTCATCCAGAGCCGTTTCAAAAGGCCAGTCAAATTCAGTAATGGTCAGTTGTTTTGAGCTATAAGATCGGATCATAGGTGCACGGGTTTTAATGGCATTTATTCATTTTTTGTGCACTATTTTACCAAAATACGCCTGATATTTCAGTTATTTCAACAGGTTATATTTTCTGAGCATACTCTATTTAGCGATAGGGTAGATATCGAAAAGTTTTATGATTTTGTACTAACTCATATTTTATCCAATACCGCCTTAGCAACCAAAGCTGATGATGCTGGATTTTGCCCTGTTATCAATTGTCCATCAGTCACCACATATGGATGCCAATCATCAACCTTTGAATAGACTGCTCCTCTCGCTTTCAGCTCATCTTCTACCAAAAAAGGTACAATATCAGTTAATTGAACAGCCTCTTCCTCAGTATTGCTAAATCCAGTTACAGACCGCCCTTTAACCAAAGCTCCCTCATCCTCAGTTTCCGCCAGATTAAATACTGCACTTGCGTGACAAACTGCAGAGACTATTTTTCCTGCTGCATACATCGACTCAATCAAAGCGATAGAGTGTTTATCGTTTACTAAATCCCATAAAGGGCCATGTCCTCCAGGGTAAAACACCGCATCATAATTTTCAGCCAATGCATCCGATAGTTTTATGGTATTTACCAATGCAGCTTGTGCATCAATATTGTTGTTGAAACGCTGAGTCGCTTCTGTTTAAAAATCAGCCTCATCACTTTTAGGATCTAACGGAGGTCATCCGCCTTTTGGTGTAGCCAATACAACCTCAGCCTTTGCATCTTTAAAGACATAATAAGGACTGGCAAATTCTTCAAGCCAAAACCCTGTTTTTTTGTCCCATTAATTATTTTATATTTCTAACCACATTACAGCCTGCCGACAATAACTTGTACTTCACTACACTAGATTATATCGATTAAGCACTCACATTTGATAAAAATGAATCATCTTTCAATCTATTTACAATTTTTATCAGTAAACGTCCTGTTGAGCCCAGCTAAAACAAACAAAATGATTTATGATAGCGCTTAAAAAAACAATTAGATTGCTTACCAACATGAATGTAACATCCAATAACGCTTCAGACAGAAGCCTTTCCCTGATTTTTCTATTTGCAGGCACATTATTTATCAGTGCGACATTGATGTTTATTCTGCAACCCTTATTTGGAAAGCTCCTTCTGCCCTTGCTAGGAGGATCTCCTGCTGTTTGGAATACCTGCATGGTGTTTTACCAAACCCTGCTTTTTCTGGGTTATCTATATGCACATTACTTATCTTCAAAATTTAGTCAGCACAGACAAATACAAATACATGCAGCAGTTATAGCAATCAGCCTTATCGCTTTACCCGTTGCCTTGCCCGACAATACAATTCCTCCCACTGAAAGCAACCCTACATTATGGCTAATGTGGACTTTGTTTCTTGCGATCGGCTTACCTTTTTTTATTGTCTCAACCACATCACCTTTAATCCAAAAATGGTTTTCTCATGTAGGACACCATACCAGCGAAGATCCCTACTATCTTTATGGTGCAAGTAATGCTGGCAGTATGCTTGCGCTATTAAGCTATCCATTCTTGCTGGAGCCCAACATAGGCCTGCTAGAACAACAAAGTTTCTGGGGCGTTGGCTACGGTTTATTATGTATTTTAATTATGGCTTGTGGAATATTTTTATGGCGACAGCAACAAGCAATTACCATAGAACCAACACCTGACGTTGGCCCTGCGGAACCATTATCCCTATCCACCAAATTCCACTGGTTAGTCTTAGCCTTTGTCCCTTCCAGCTTACTGCTGGGTCTTACCAACTTTATCAGCACTGATATTGCCTCGGCACCTTTGTTATGGATTATCCCTCTAACACTTTATTTACTGACTTTTATTCTGGTTTTTTCTAAATGGGCGGATAAAATTCATCCGATAATGCTCTGGTTACAACCGGTTATTTTATTACCCTTTAGTGCTTATGCCTTTGTTGATCCAGCAGCATTACCTTATTGGCTCAACTTAATTCTACATCTAGTCGCTTTTTTCCTTGCGGTAATGGTTTGCCATGGCGAACTGGCTAAACACCGCCCTCATACCCAGCACTTAACCACTTATTATCTGATCATGTCTTTTGCAGGCATGTTAGGTGGCATGTTTAATACTTTTGTTGCTCCCTTTATTTTTAATTCCGTTTATGAATACCCTATCATGATCATAGCGGCCTTATTATTACGTCCAGGGATCAAATCACAAAAGGTAAGTTTACAAGCGGCATTTCCACTAGTACTACTATGTACAGGTTTAAGTGTTTATCTATTCAGCGATAATTTATCTCAATCGCTTATTTACAGTGCGACTAATGCGCTTATTTTATTAGCAGGGTTAAGCTATGCCTTCCGGTCACGCCCTATCAGCCTGGCATTATTAACAGGGATTATTTTATTTTTTTCCCTAGGCATACAAAACCTGATCTCAACCACCTTATATCAAGAGCGTAGTTTTTTTGGGGTATTCTCAGTTAGAGAAAGTATATTGCTTGATGAAAACAATCATCCCGAAAAGTATCATGAATTGTTTCATGGCACCACTAAACACGGTGCACAACGACTTGCGACCCATTTACAAACCACCCCCCTTACTTATTACAGCCGACCAGGCCCAATGGGGCAGGTTTTTAACGTCTACGACAATCAAAACCAAAACTGGGAAATTGGTGCCGTTGGCTTAGGTGCTGGCGCTTTGGCTTGTTATACAAAACCACAACAACATTGGACTTTATACGAAATTGATCCGCTGGTTATTGATATTGCCAAAAATCCAGACTATTTTTCTTATTTAAGTCGTTGCGGTAAAAATGCAAGCTTTATCGTCGGTGATGCGCGTCTATCCTTAGCAAATGAACCAGAGCAAAAGTTTGACTTGCTCATCATGGATGCCTTCAGTTCTGATTCTGTCCCTACACATCTATTAACCCGTGAAGCTATCGAACTCTATTTCACAAAACTTAAACCTAATGGCATACTGGCATTTCATATTAC
>WTAG01000502.1 GCA_013139755.1 Methylomarinum sp.
GTTTTAAACGGGAGGGGAGGGGTTTATGGGGGTGGAGTCGCCATTAACTCGTTAAAAATTTAGCCCATTCTAACCCCTGAATGTACTTGTTAATGCATCGAGTTATTTGGCGTCATCATCATCCGTCATACGGCGGGGAAACTTCACAATGACTTTACGCTGGCTAAAGATTTTTGTCGCTCACTTTTTTATCTGAAAATCGTTAGCTAGTCGTCCCTGAACAATTAAGAAAAGCCTATTTTCATAGGCTTTTTATCTGCTTTATGGTACTATCAAATCACCAAAAAACATTACAAACCCTCAAATTCCTGGTGATTTCATATGCAAGCCAAACCACAAAAACACACCCCACAAACCGATCTGCTTCAAGGAGATCTCGAGTTTCTAATAGATTTAAATCATGAATTGTGTCTATTAGCCGATAGAATTAATTGGAATAAATTCGAAGAAGACTTTGCTGAATATTTCCCGGCAAACTGCGGAAACCCAGCGCTTCCTGCAAGATTAGTTGTTGGCGTGCTGTATCTTAAACATGCATTTGGATTATCAGATGAAGCTGTGGTTTCTATGTGGAAAGAAAACCCATATTGGCAATATTTTTGTGGTATGCAGTATTTCCAACACGAACTACCATTTCATCCTACAAGTTTGATTAAATGGCGTAAACGTCTGGGAGAAGCTGGTTGTGAGAAATTGCTTAAAGAGCTAATTGAAGTCGCTATTAGAGAAGATGTTATTAAAGAAAAAGATCTGAAAAAAGTAATCATTGATACCACTGTTCAAGAAAAGGCGATCACTTTCCCAACGGATAGTAAGCTGCAACATAAAGCAAGATTATTGTTATTAAAACAGGCTAGAAAATTTGGGATTAAGCTAAGACAAAGTTATCTTCGCTTGGGTAAAAAAGCTTTATTTAGAGGAAGCAGGTATACATCTGCCCAACAGATGAAGCGAGCGCGTAAACAGAATAAATTAGTAAAAAGATATCTTGGTTGCGTGTATCGAGATATTAAAAGGCAGCTAGAAAAACAGTCGAATTTAAAAGTTCATTTTGCTGATCTATTAGAAAAAACAGATAGGATTCTTAATCAAAAAAGAAAAGACAAAAATAAACTTTACAGTTTACATGCTTCAGAAATTGAATGTATTGGCAAAGGTAAAGCCCGCAAGAAATATGAGTTTGGAGTTAAGGTCAGCATAGCCACTACCCATAAAAGCAACTTTGTGGTTGGGATTAAAGCGTTGCCTGGGAATCCGTATGATGGTCATACATTAAGCGATACTCTAAATCAAATAGAAGATCTTACCGGAACAAGGCCAAGTGACAGTTATGTTGATTTAGGTTATCGAGGCAACGATGAAAAGAGCTGTAAAATACATGTAACAAGAAATAAGCGAGATTTAAAAACTTATGCATTGCGAAAAGACATGAAGCGTCGGAGCGCTATAGAGCCTGTTATTGGCCATATGAAATCTGATGGACTATTGGGTAGAAATTATTTGCAAGGCACTACAGGAGACAAGATAAATGCGTTACTTTGTGGCGCTGGTCATGATTTAAGAATCATTTTAAGAAAGCTTAGGCTTTTTTGGCTTAAAATATTTTTGGATTTTAATTTTTATTTTGGAGGTATAAAACCTGGATTCCCGCTTTCGCGGGAATGACAGTTGTTCGTAATGAACTTAGCTGTAAAATTGGATTATTCAGGGACGACTAGGTAGTTCAACGGTTTTAGGGATCAGGTTAAAACCTGGCCCCTATTGTGTGTGGCGTCTTAGGTGTCAAACACAAAGCTTGTCTTCGCACCGTTTAGAAGCATAACGGGGTAAACTCCAGTGGGAAGCGGTGTCTGACACCTGATAAAAATTACTTACAAAAATTCTCAAGGTGGTGAATATTTACACCGCCTTTCAAAAATTCTTTATCTTCTAAGATCCGTTGTTGTAGTGGGATGTTAGTTTTTATCCCTTCAATAACTATCTCTTTAAGTGCATTGCTCATTTTAGCGATTGCTATTTCTCTGGTGTCGCCATGGCTAATGATTTTGCCAATGAGAGAGTCGTAAAATGGTGGTACAACATAACTTTGATAGATATGTGAATCGACTCGAATTCCAGGGCCTCCTGGAGCATGGAAAATTTCTATTTTTCCAGGCGAAGGCATGAATGTATCAGGATCTTCAGCATTGATTCTGCATTCAATCGCGTGCCCTTTAATTTCAATATCTTCACTTTTGATATTTAGTTTTTCACCAGCCGCTAACATTAGCTGCCATTTTACAATATCAATTCCAGTTATTTCTTCGGTTATTGGGTGTTCAACTTGGACGCGTGTATTCATCTCAATAAAATAAAATTCACCATCTTCATATAGGAATTCAAAAGTTCCGGCGCCACGATATTTTAACCTTTCGCATGCTTCAGCACATTTTTCGCCAATGGCTTTGCGCTGTTTTGGTGTAATACCAGGGGCTGGTGCTTCTTCAAGAACTTTTTGATGTCGTCTTTGAAGTGAGCAATCTCGTTCGCCTAAATAGATTGCATGACCTTTTCCGTCCCCTAAAACTTGAATTTCAACATGGCGAGGGTTTTGTAAAAACTTTTCCATATAAAGAGTAGAGTCACCAAATGCTGATCCAGCTTCATTGCTTGTTACATCGATAGCGCTTATAAGTTCCGATTCTTTATG
>WTAG01000569.1 GCA_013139755.1 Methylomarinum sp.
AGGGCAAATTCAACCATTAGTAAACCCTCTTTTTAGGTGGAATAACTTCAACTTCATCGGTTAAGGTATACATATGTACCGGTCTATAATCAATTTTTACTTTATCATCAGCTAACCATAGTAAAGAATGTTTCATCCAGTTTTCATCATCACGGTCTGGATAATCTTCTCTGGCATGCCCCCCTCGGCTTTCTGTTCTGTTTGCTGCGGCTGAAATGGTGACATAAGCTTGATCAAGCAAGTTATCAAGCTCTAATGTTTCGACTAAATCTGTATTCCAGATTAATGATGTGTCATCTACCTTCACATTAGCAAAAGATGCTCTCACTTTTTTCATCGCAGCAACACCTTTATCCAACATCTCACCTGTTCTATAAACAGAGGCATGTGTTTGCATGGTTTTTTGCATTTTCAAACGTATGTCTGCTGTTTTTTCAGTACCTTTAGCATGTCTAATACGATCAAATCGTGCTAAAGCCTGATCACAAGCACCCTCTTTTAATGGGGTATGCATCATATCTGGCTTGATCAGTTCAGCGCAGCGTTGAGCCGCTGAGCGTCCAAAAACAATTAAATCTAATAATGAGTTAGATCCTAAGCGGTTAGCGCCATGGACTGAAACACATGCCGATTCTCCAATAGCCATCAATCCTGGCACGATAGCATCAGGGTCACCATCTTTTAAAGTGACTACTTCACCTTTATAGTTGGTTGGAATACCCCCCATGTTGTAATGCACTGTTGGCAGAATCGGAATAGGTTCTTTGGTAACATCAACATCAGCAAAAATCTTAGCTGTTTCTGAGATACAGGGTAAGCGTTCTTTGGTAATCTCTGGGTCTAAATGCTCAATATGCAGGTAAGCATGATCTTTCTCAGGCCCTACTCCACGTCCTTCTTGTATTTCCATGGTAATTGCTCGACTTACCACGTCCCTTGATGCCAAGTCTTTTGCGTTTGGCGCATAACGCTCCATAAAACGCTCACCTTCTGAGTTGGTTAAATAACCACCCTCTCCTCTAACCCCTTCGGTAATCAAACAACCTGATCCATAGATACCTGTTGGATGAAACTGAATAAACTCCATATCTTGTAGTGCTATGCCTGCACGTAGCGCCATTGCATTACCATCACCCGTGACTGTATGAGCAGAAGTACAAGAAAAGAATGTTCGTCCATAACCTCCAGTTGCTAATACTGTTGAATGCGCACGGAATAAATGCAACGTTCCATCTTCTAAACACCAGGCAAGTACACCTTTGCATTCGCCATCTTGCATAATCAAATCGAGCGCAATATATTCAACAAAAAATTCAGCGTTATGCTTTAACGCTTGTTGATATAAAGTATGCAAAATAGCATGTCCGGTTTTATCCGCTGCTGCACAAGTTCGTTGCGCTGTACCTTCGCCAAAATTAGTGGTCATTCCACCAAAAGCACGCTGATAAATTTTGCCGTCTTCTGTCCGCGAGAAAGGCACACCGTAATGCTCTAATTCAATAATGGCAGGAATCGCTTCTCGACACATATATTCAATAGCATCCTGATCACCTAACCAGTCAGACCCTTTAACTGTGTCGTACATGTGCCAGCGCCAATCATCTTCCCCCATATTACCTAAAGCCGCACTAATGCCACCTTGTGCAGCTACTGTATGACTACGAGTAGGAAAAACTTTAGTAATGCAGGCTGTTTTAAGTCCTTTTTCTGCCATACCAAAGGTCGCTCTTAAGCCCGCGCCACCTGCACCAACAACAATAGTGTCGTACACATGCTCTATAATTTCATAATCTTTTGTGGACATACCCTATCCCTCCTTATCCAATCATTGAAATTCGAAATAGCGCAACAATTGCCGCTATAGCGAAAAATATAAACGTTAATTTCATTAGCCAAATCGATGATATTTTTATCCATTCGGTATGGACATAGTCTTCAATAACAACTTGCAGACCTAATGCAGCATGATAAAAGGCCGCTATAACCCAAGCTAACGCTAAAACTGTATCCAAAGGATCAGACAGCCAAGCAACCATATCTTGGTGTGATGCTTCTAATAATTGCCCAGTAAATGAAACCATCCACAATGATAATGGAATCAAGGTAATAGCCGTTATTCTTTGCATCCAAAAATGGCCTGTTCCAGCTTTGGCTGAACCTAAACCTCTGACTTTTGCTAAAGGTGTTTGATAATCCATAACTTAATAAAAAATAAGAGTTAAAACAAATGATAATGACAATTCAATAATTGCATTCCTGTCCATACTATCTTTTTCAAAACCTTCACCTACATCCCAAATTAGGTGTCTTATGCCATGACAAAGATGAAAAAATAAAGCGTAAATAAAAAACCAGATACCAATTCTCACCAATGTGTAGTCTAAAAAGGCTTGTAATGATAAAAAGGCTTCTTCACCTTGAAGTATGATAAAAAAACTGGCGACATAAACAATAAGTCCCATTGCTAAAACCACCCCCGTCATACGATGAGTGATAGAGACAATTCCAGTTAAAGGTAGTCGATAAACCATTAAATGCGGCGAAAGTGGTCTTTTATATTTAGTCCTTTAATTTTCTTCAATTAATAGCGTCAGGTTGCAATGATTTTAGTCTCACTGCAAAGAAATGGACTTAATTGTGTGTGTTTTTTAGGATCTAACTGA
>WTAG01000382.1 GCA_013139755.1 Methylomarinum sp.
GTGTAATAACTGCATTAACAGAACAAGATAGCCGCAATGTAAAAAAACTTATTCCTCAAAACGCGCAAGATATTATTGATCAAGCACAGACTATTTTAAATGATTTCCAGGTCAGTGCTATCAAGATAGGACTGATTGGACACCATGAAACCGCTGCGGCCATCCAATCTATTTTATTACAGCATCCTCATATCCCCGTTATTTTAGACCCTGTACTAGCAGCGGGTGGTGGAACTTCATTGGCAAATGAACAGTTAATCGATAACATTGTGTCTCTACTTTTACCTTGTACCACTGTTTTAACCCCTAATAGTGAAGAAGCCCGATTACTGGCAAAACATAGTGATTTGTCAGAGTGTGGTCAGGTTTTATTGGATAAAGGTTGTAATAATGTGTTGATTACAGGAACACATGAACAATCCACAACCGTTAATAACCAGTTTTTCCAAAGCAACGATAAAATAGAAACCTTTAGCTGGGATCGTTTAGAACACAATTATCATGGTTCAGGTTGTACACTGGCCAGTGCTATTGCCGCTTCAATGGCACATGGTCTTGATCCTTTTACCGCTGTTTCAGAAGCTCAGGACTATACCTGGAATGCCTTAGAAGCCGCTTACCTTCCCGGAAAAGGTCAATTTAACCCGAATCGTTTATTCTGGATAGAGGACTCTCAATGACATTTCCAACTTGCGGTCTCTATGCCATTACTCAAACCGATAGAAAAAGTAGTGATACCGTTATTCAAGATGTTTATTCGGCCATAAAAGGCGGGGCATCTGTTATTCAGTACAGAGATAAAAATCCCGAGGATGCTGTTTATCTAGCCAAACAACTTTTAAACCTTTGTAAGCAACATAACGTCCCTTTGTTAATTAATGATGATGCAGAGCTGGCGCACCGCATAGGTGCTGATGGTGTACATATAGGTAAAGATGATGGAGGTATTGCTTCTGCCAGAAAAATACTAGGCTCTAAAGCTATTATTGGAATCTCTTGTTATAACGATATTAATATCGCACTCCAAGCAGAAGCCAATGGGGTTGATTATGTCGCCTTTGGTCGTTTTTTCCCCTCAACTTCAAAACCTTTAGCCGCCCCAGCACAGATTGAAACGCTACAACAGGCTAAAAAACAAATTAAACTGCCTATTGTTGCTATCGGTGGCATTTTACCTGACAATGGCGAGCAGCTATTGACTGCGGGCGCGGATATTTTAGCGGTTATTGGGGGTATTTTTGAACACAACCCTGAACAGTCTGCCCAGTCTTATATGAAACTTTTTAACTCATAAACTGATGCTTAAAAGTCGCCGTAAATTCATAAAAAACATACTCTCAATCAGCACTTATGGTTTAACTATAGCCAGTGGTTTTCTACATTCAGCATGGGCAAATATTCTTTGGCAAAAAGAAAGTTTTAGCCCGCGAACTTATGAAGGGACTTTAAGCCATTTATTTAAAGACGTTGAATTTATTGATAGTAAGAAAATCAAATTTAAACGGCTGCCACGTGTTGCAGAAAATGGAGCGGTTGTTCCTATAACAATTACCAGTACACTAGAAAACATTGATAAAATTTCCATCCTGGTCGAAAAAAACCCACACCCATTAATTGCTGAGTTTTATTTATCAGCTGCTGTTGAGCCTATTATCTCTGCCCGACTAAAAATGGCCGAAACCAGTAATGTAATCGCCATCATTGAAGCAGAAGGAAAATACTACCGCAACTCACGAAAAGTCGTCGTAGCTGTAGGCGGGTGCGGAGGCTAATATGTCCAGTATTAAAATAAGAACCAAACGCCTGAAAGGTAACACTCAAATCAGAACATTGATCACTCACCCTATGGAAAATGGCCGCAATAAAGATAAACATGGGGAACTGATTCCTGCACATCATATTCAAGAGCTTTGGGTTGATCATAATGGAAGCAAAATTATTACTTGTCACATGGCCGGCAGCATTTCAAAAAACCCTTATTTTGACTTCTTGCTCAAAGGCGGCGAGATAGATGACAAAATCACCATTACTTGGATTGATAATCTCGGTAAAACGGATTCTGCAACACATACCCTCAAATAAATGATGCTCTAATGATCGAAACCCAACCCAGTTGTACAGATATTTACGAGTCCGGCTTACTGCCTGTTGATCAAGCCCTAAAAAACATTCTGTCAGCCCTACCTGCTATTGATGATTACCAAATCATCCCCATTGAAAAAGCAAAAGCCCGTACGCTTGCGCAAGATATTATTGCACCGTTTAACGTCCCCCATCACAATAATTCTGCTGTCGATGGTTATGCACTTAATAGCAAAGATTTACCTTCAGAAGGACTAGCATCACTGTCGATTATTGATTCAGCTTATGCCGGCAATCCCTGTGCAAGCTCACTGTCAGTCGGACAATGTATCCGTATTATGACAGGCGCAAAGATTCCTGACGGTGTAGACACCGTTATCATGCAAGAACATGTGGAATTAAAACATCAATCCATTTTAATAGATAATAGACATAAGGCTGGACAAAACATTCGCTTAGCCGGTGAAGATATTCGACACGAAGAAACAATCCTGCATGCTGGTAAATTTATCACCCCCGCTGACATAGGCTTAATCGCCTCTTTAGGTATTGGTGAAATAAAAGTCAGAAGAAAGCTAAAAGTTGCCATTGCCTCCACAGGCAATGAAGTCATTAGTATAGGTGATCAGCACACTGGAAACAGTTTATATGACAGCAATAGATACAGCTTATTTGCTACGCTAGACCGCCCTGATATTAAAATAATTAATCTAGGCATCTTAGAAGATGATCCAGTGGCATTATTAAAGCAATTTAAGCAAGCCAGTGAATATGCTGATTTAATTATTTCTTCCGGCGGCGTCTCAGTCGGTGATGCAGACCACACTAAAACCGCCCTCAAGCAATCTGGTCAGGTTGATTTCTGGAAAATAGCCATTAAACCCGGTAGACCGCTTGCCTTTGGACACATTGGTGACAGTGTGTTTTTTGGCTTACCCGGCAACCCTGTTGCAGTAATGGTTACCTTTTATCAGTTTGTACTCCCCGCATTAGAACAAATGCTAGGTATTAACGATAAAATAATTAACCCCAAGCTACAGGTTAAATCCACAGAAAATATCCGTAAAAAATCCGGGCGTACAGAAATTGTTCGCGGCATTCTACAGCAAGCAAGCGATGGAACATTGAGCATTAAAACCACAGGCAAACAAGGTTCAGGCATCCTGAGCTCCATGAGTTTAGCCAATGCATTTATTATTCTTGAACATGACAGAAAATCGATAAAAACCGGGGAAACTGTCACTGTCCAACCTTTTGTTGGTTTATTCTAAAAATAAAATTTATGACAGAAAAAACAAAACAAGTTAATTGCAATAACTGTAGCCTAGATAATATTTGTTTTCCTCGCGGCTTGTCTCAACAAGAAATTAATAGTATCAGTCAGGTTATTAAACCGAAAAAAATACTACAGCGAGGCGAATATCTTTTTCGTGAAGAGGATACTTTCAAAGGGGTACTCGCAATCAAATCAGGAACTGCTAAATTAGTGACTGATGACCATCATGGTAACGAACATATTTTAAACATTCTTCTACCGGGAGAACTTCTAGGATTTGATGGGCTTTGTAATGATAAGTACCACTATTCAGCTGTTGCTTTGGAAACACTTAGTTTTTGTGAATTACCCGCTCAAAATATGGATGAAATTCTTCAAAATGTCCCCACGCTAACCAGAGAGCTTTTTCGTCACAGCGGCGAAAAAATGAATATGGATAAAGCCTTAATTGTTTTAAGCAAAAGACCCGCAGAAGAGAGATTAGCTCATTTTTTAATCGGTCTGTCAGATAGACTCAAAAAAAGAGGCTTTTCTGAATCTGAATTCACCTTATCTTTAACGCGCCAAGAAATAGGAAACCACTTAGGCTTAGCATTGGAAACCATCAGTCGCTTGCTAAAGAAGTTTCAGCAAGAAGAGCTCA
>WTAG01000146.1 GCA_013139755.1 Methylomarinum sp.
ACCATTCAGTTGAACTCCCTCACTATAATCAGCATCACCTGAAACGGTATCGGTAATGCTGATCGCTTGGAGACCTTTGTACAGCTGGATATTAATTAATAACCCAGGCACAGGATCTGACATATCTTTTATTTGCGTAAATAAACCTTCTGGTACGCCATTTCCATCATCAAAACAGGTAACAGCCGCAAGCGCTGTTGCACTCGCGCTAGTACCATCAGCCCCTAAAGTAGCGCCTGCACTGTGTCCAAAGCTGTTAAGACTAAACGCACTACTTGCTAATAAAAGTACTGTTTTGAATATTGGGCGACAAGGAATTAAATTCATAGTCATCTCCTATGATGTTTATGTTGCCACATACTTAGGTATTATGGCGAGAATTGTAGTGGATATATAGAGTGGACTTCAGCCTGTTTGTATCAAAAGCGAAGTTTGCACAAATAAATTAAAACCCACTCTACTAACTGATATTCAATAACACTAAAAACTGATTTATTGAATAAAGGTCATGACTAAGGCAATGGCCAAGCTTGAGCACCATTAATTTCAATTGTCATATCACGATCAAGTTGAGCCGCTGACGGTGTTACCACAACATCTACACCCGCACCACAAGACTCAGGTAAAGGGCTGGTACGATTAATCACTAATGATGCAGGAGAATTATAACCATTAAGGTCTTCTGTTCCATCAAAAACTGAACCGACCGCTGGTGTCCACAACATCAATGCGGAATCATTAAAATCACTAACAGTCGTTAGCTCACATATATCAGCAATAGCAACAATCGCTTTTACGCTTTTCGCACAAGAAGTTTCGGTAATAACAAAGCTATTAGTCCGGAAAGGTACGGCACCAATCAGGCTCATTTTTCGACCACTTCCGGCTGTCCAGTAACCCACTGTGTTACCTAGAGGACCTTTAATTTCTTCTTCAAATAACTCAAAAAGATCTTTATTTTGTACTTTACGTACAGGGCTTCCCCAGTTATCTATAAACGCGCTAAGTGGCTGATCGCTTACTTCTCCATCAACAGTAATGCTGGAATCAGCGCCATCAGGAAATACTAAGATCGTTGCTACAGTAGTAATGTCAACATTGCCAGTATCTGGATTACGACAACCATGAGAAATAATTTCATTATTATAAACTCGAGTACCTTCATCAATCGTCGGTGTTTGTAATCGCGTATGCGCACTTGCCATTTGGCTAGCGACAAGCACCCCACCCGTAATCGCGGATAGCACTAATTTCTTGGCTATATTTTTTTTCATTCTTTAATTCCCCTATAGATTTATGAGAGCTTTACAAAAACTCTCTATTTAAATGATTAGCATATATTGCGCCAACTACAACCAAAAATTTACTTGGTAAATATGTGGTATTTTCACTTAAAACTCAATAATAATGATTATCAACAATATTATTATTTTCTTAAACTTTAATTCCCAAGCTATATCAATGACGCCGAAAAAGAATAAAACAGGTCATATGGCTCATTTTTTTTAAACAAAATGTATTTAGTTGGCATATAACCCACAAAAATCATTTATATAACATAGTTTAATTGAACCAATGGAATATTAAACCAGACCCAAATAGAAATGATTATTTATGCAAAAATATAAATAACAAAATATTATCTGTTGGAGAGATCTTGGTTTTTGTGAGCACTCCTAAGTCTCAAGGTTCTTCGTAGAATTTATTAGTCGTATGAAATGAAAAATCCTTACAAAAATATTTAACGAATATTTATTTCGCTCTAAATTCTAAAAATATCATCGGCATGCCCGCCAACAATCTTTTTTGGCATCAACAACCATTGCTTTCAGTTCACTTACTTTAAGTTTTAAAGTCTGCACCCTCTCCACTCTATCCTTCGGTAGCTCAAGCGTTAAAGCTGCTTGTTGCGAAGTACTTTGTTGTATTTCTTCTAATAGAGTTGGTTAAGTAATAGCCTGCAAAAAGTGCTGTGCAATTACACTCACGTCCATTAGAACCTCAAAAACGACCACTTCTTTTTGTACGCCAGATGCATTTTGTACTGGTTCAGCCATTTTTTTAAACCGTTGCGCATCCATGGTCGAGAACGATAGCAATAAAACAAAAAAAGCCATCAGCAAATGTCGCCATCCACATTGGAGGACACTTTTTTTCTGCCATATAGAGGCTCGCTTTTGTTTGAGTAGAGGTGCGCGGGATAGATCGATTAGTCGGTCGACTATTCAGGAGCTTACAAAATAATTAGAAATGGAATAACGAGTAGCGTTACTCCATTCTGTTATTATTTATTTAACGACAATAAACGATCTTCATCACGTAATAAATAAATCATTAAACACCCAACTAACATAGGCCATGCGGCAAAAAACAATAAATTAGGCCCTTCAAAAGGAGAGAGGTATTGTTGGTATGAAGAGACTGTCGATACTGTATGAAAAATCAACACAGCAGCCGTACAAAAACGCTTATAAAAGCCTATCAAAAAACCGACTAATATCACAAGCTCTAGTAAAGCGATGATAGCCATAAGTGAACTTTCCAGCCCAGCGATAAAATAGAATTTCTCGAATACTTTGGCAGAATGACTAGGATTAATATATTTATCCAGAGTCCACATCAACATGACCGTGAAAACACTCAGTCGCATTAACAACAACGATACTCTTAAATTTGAAAGACGATTCATTTGCTATGCCTGTTCTGCTAAGGCATTTAACAAAGCCACATAAATTTGATGACAAAATTCGCGTGCACCTTCAGACGTTGACTCCCATGTTGAACCCCACTCAACAAAAGTATCACCGCTTAAAGTAACGGGTTTTAACTGAATTTGACCAATATAGTTTTTCACTTCATCGTCTGACACAGGCGATGGCCCGTTATCAATCGAATATCGTACTCGGTATTCGTCATTATTACATTCCAGCAAGGTTTCATGAAAAACACCATTAAGCACACGTTTTGCACCGACTTCTGTTGCACTAAACTCACCTACAGCATCACATTGGGTAATAACTTGGCTTGCCCATGACATATCATGGAAATTCTTAAGGGTCTCCCATACTTTTTCTATCGGGGCATGAACAATGATCGACTGGTAACACTGTGGCATGGTTATCTCCTGAAATAAATAAAACAAACGGTGAATGAAATATCAATATGAAAACAAAGCATAGCTTTTATTGAATGATTGTTCAATAACAATTCAACTTGATAGGATTAGCCCTTAGCCACGACTCATTTCTTTTATCGCCTTACAAATGCATTAACAAACTCACACCATGGATCATTTAACTCTTATTATTATCGCCCTGATCTTTATGGGTTTTGGTTTATTATCAGGAAAAATTGAAGGTTCACTATTAACACCACCCCTTCTATTTTCAGGGCTAGGCTTACTATTCAGTCAAAATAATTTAGCTTTAGTCGATCTACATATCGACCAAGAGGCCATTTATATTATTACCGAAATGACGCTAATATTAGTGCTATTCAGTGATGCCGCTCGGATTAATTTACGCGGTTTAAAAGGTAACCATAATATTCCTGTCAGACTTTTATTAATCGGCATGCCTTTAACGATTGCATTAGGTAGCATCCTTGCCTTATGTCTACCTTTAGATTTAAGTCTATGGGAAGCTGCGCTCCTTGCCGCGATTCTTGCACCAACAGATGCCGCATTAGGACTAATAGTCGTCACCTCAGAACATGTTCCCGTGCGTATCCGCCAAGCGATTAATGTTGAAAGCGGTTTAAATGATGGTATTGCCTTACCCGTAGTGTTGATTTTTGCCAGCCTTGCCTCTTCAAGCCACCTTCAAGAACAGCATGAGTGGGTGCAGTTTGTAGTTTACCAATTAGGCTTTGGTCCTTTAGTGGGTATTTTTGTCGGCTATCTGGGGGCTAAAGTGATTAATATAGCCACACAAAAAGACTGGATGACAGAAAGCTCCGAAGGGCTCGTTGCGCTAGCTATTGCAGCATTAGCCTATACGCTAGCAGAAAGTTTACATGGCAATGGCTTTATAGCGGTGTTTGTTGCAGGTCTGATATTTGGCAATACATTAACGCATGTCTGCCGATTTCTGTTTGAGTTTGCCGAAACAGAAGGTCAACTACTTACCTTAGTCACCTTCTTTATTTTTGGCTCGGTATTATTGCCCGACGTTTTGCCACTAATTGATAGCTGGATGCTGTTATACGCCTTATTAAGTTTAACGATTATCCGAATAATACCTGTTACCTTATCTTTAGTCGGTGCAAAAATGAATGTATTAAGCATCCTGTTCCTTGGTTGGTTTGGACCCAGAGGGTTAGCGTCTATTTTATTTTTATTGCTAATTTTAGAACAAGGGCAGATTGCAAACGCTGATATTATTGCCACAATTACCTTATTGACAATCAGCTTAAGCATTATTGCTCACGGCATTAGTGCCGCTCCTCTTGCGCATTTTTATGGTAAAAAAGTCGCCGCAATGGGAAAATGTGAAGAAATAGTTCCGGCGCAAGAAATCCCGGCCAGAACGGGCAATTTTTTTAAAAAGTTCACGCAAAAACACTAACTCTATTATTCAATTTATGGCCAGACCCACTGCATTTGATCGTACTTACGTATTACAGCAAGCTATCCAATTATTCTGGTTGCAAGGTTATAGCAATACTTCAATCAAAAACCTAGTCGTTGCAACTGGCCTGCAACCAGGCAGTATTTACGCGGCTTTTGGCGATAAACGCGGGTTATTTTTAGCGGCGCTAGATGCTTATTTTGAGGCCATGCAGCTCGACCTATTTGCAGCATTGCATAATAACAAGCCACCGCTCGAACGACTTAGCGACTTTTTCAATCAACTGGTTCAAGAATCGCACTGTGACCCTGAACGTAAAGGTTGCTTACTGATTAATACCTTGTCTGAAATCCCCGTGCATGATGTAGAAATCAATATGCGGTTACAGACGATGTTCAATCAAGTAGAACAAGAGTTAAAACAACTATTAATCGAAGCAAAGAACTCAAACCAATTAAGTGCAAACCAAGATCCAGAAACACTTGCAAAATTCTTAGTCTCAGGAATTTTCGGACTACGACTGTTCAATAAAACTCAGCCAGATTTAAAAAGCCTTAAAGCGATTGTTAAGCACCTTTTAATGGCCATTCAATGGCACTAAAATCTACGCACTTACTTCGACTGTATAAGATAATCCTCAGGTATCTTCCAGAAATTTCCGCGCTTATGTTGCAAAGGGCGGTCTTTGTCTCCTGGTTTAGCTTTAGTTATCAAAGTGCGAATAAGATCAGAACTTGCCGCAGAGCTGTTACGAAAATAAGCATGACCAAAGCCTTTTACCTCTCCTACATCAATAAAATTAACATTGCTTACTTCTCGGAATATTTCCTCAGCGCGTTGACCAAGGTCCTGAGGTTTCATACGCCCAAACCGAACACCACTCATTAATGTTTCAGAAATTTCTAAAGCTTGATCTCCTTGTGCGGTATAAATGGTGATTTGACCCACAGCAGGCCCAACTTTTTCAGCCATTAGGCGTTGTCGAACAATATCAAGGTCTAAATCAGGCGCAGCAAGCACCAAATTATCAATGCGGATTTGTTGACGAGGATTATTACCCGACGCCCAACTTGCTATGACCAGTTCACGTAATGCAGAAGTCATAACATCCGTGCCACGACTATGAGCGATAATATTAATACCTTCCACCTCAGAACAAGAAGCTAATAGTCGTAGAAATTGTTTTAAATGAAAAATAGTAAACTCGCCGGACTCTCTGTCCGTAAAATATCCGAACAGGCCACCTTTGGCAGCAGGCCAAGTATAAAGAATCGGCACACCTTGTCTTCCCGTAAAATGCCAAATTTCTGCCAATGAGGCCGCAGCAAAATCGAAGGTATTATTAAATCCGTGAATAAATACTAAAACAGTTTTGTCATCGCTAAACATTAAACGTCGATTGAGCTCTTTTTTGAACTCTGCTACCGCCTGATTGTGTGCTGCATCTATCTTCGTATCATTAATCAACAGACCATCAACTACGAAGAATGGGTAAGGTGTTTCTGGAAATCGACCCTGCTCAGTTTTGGAGTTGACGACTAAAGACAAAGTATCATCTCGTGACTCCACGCTACTTTCCTTGACTAATTGATCCCACGGAAGATCCTCACCAATCTCGATCATTGCCGAGCCAAATGCCATCGACGCAGACCGTTTCGAGCCATAGTTTAATTCATTCTGGCCATTGATTTCTGGTTGACGATCAGTCAAATAAAGTAGATCTACTTTATTTGTTTTTAAAAGCGGCGGAACGCTACTTTCAGGGTAAGTATTTTCATGCAGGTAAATATTAGGCGTTGGCATCAGTTCGTGACGAGCAGAACATCCGATAAGCAGTACCGTGCTCATCACCAAGCAAGGTAATATACGAACTAACTTTATTGTCATTATTTTAAATACCCAATTGAGCACGAAATGGATATTTAGTTTAGCGTATTTAAGTCGATGACATTGAAATACTCAAATAGTGTATATCCTTATCTAGGTATTCGCTCTAGAAAACTCTTTAAGCTGCTCAAATGGCATATGGTCTCCACTATCTTTACCGTGATAAATAGTCACGATAACGCCATTTTCATCAACCAGAAAATCAGCAGGCAATGTGGTCATACTGCCATTAATTGAAGAAGGGAAATATCTTTTTACCAACATGGCATACAGCAAGGTGGGCATTTTAAAGATCATACCTTTCAGCATACCTAACACGGAATGTTTAATGGCAAATTGCTGGTAATACGTACCACTTTCATCTGCCAAGATAAAAAATGGGGCTTCATGCTTTTCGGCGTGTTTTCGTAGGTTTTGCAGGGAAGAATCAAACACCGCAATCACGGTAAAATTCTCACCTAATTCCTGCCAACGCGACTGCAATTGATGTATTCTTAACTGACAAAAAGGACAGGCAGCAAAGCGCATAAAAGAAACCATAAAGCGTTTCCCCTGCACTTGTTCTAAATTAAACTGAATCCCATCTACCGCAGGCAAGTTAAGCTCTGTTATTTTATCGCCTATTTTATAGGACATATATTCTCCCACTCATTAAGTTCCTCAACATCATTAACCTGGTAACGCTCCATTTCTTCTCTCGGTAATGGCCAAAAATCAACTATCGCACTAGTAAATTCATGACACTTTTCTTTATATTGTTGTAATAAATCAACCGCCATCCGTGCATCATGCATACTTTCCTCATCATGGCCACACAATAAGTTTGTCATCATACCTCCTGTTTCTATAGGAAAATCGCGTGGTATCGTTGTGATATTGCACTCATAACTTCTCTCTTCATAACTTTCAGAAAGTTGAGCCATATTGGTTCTCAAATTTCCCAGTCAAATACTTAATTTTATTAAACGACTCAATTCGCCAAGTAATAACAACTTTCACATTTTACTCAACGTAACAGGCTGGAATAAAAAAGCTTTTATTCCTTCCCAAACATGAGCTTCTTTCTTTCTGAGCTGTATTGACTCTTCCCTTTTTGGACTAATGATAACTCGCTGCTTACTCGCATCATGTTTTCGTCTTTTAGCTTTGCGCTCTTGTGCTTGTTCATAAGCCGCTGAAGATCGCCTCAACATACTGGCATATTCTGCATACTCATCGCGATTAAGAATTTTTTTCTTAGCCTGAGGCCGACGTGCCGTAGAACCTTTAGGTGAACTACACATAATATTCTCCACATATAAGCGAACAGGGGGTTATTAACCGTTTCATAATATTTTTTTATTAGGCCCTTGCTTGTTACTTTCAACACATTAAATATCGAAATACGTTAATGAGTCGGCACGATAAACTGAACCTTACAAAATAAATTTCATCTTTATTATTTGCAGAACTTAAGAGGCCATTAAAATTGATAGAATTTCAACTTTCCAGTATTAGCTTCATTAAGGGGAGGCTCAACCAACAAATAAGATAAAAACTATTTTTTGTCAGCTAAACAAAAATCATAGTAAGGCTGAGCGCTGACAAACGACTTATAGCTGATTCTATTTTAAAACTGTAAGGAAAACTCTATCAAAATGCGTAAACCTTTTATAAAATTCACTACTCTGGCTTTATTTTTAGCCACTACTCTAACCCTAGCCTACCCACCCGCTATCTGGATTTTTGGCTTGATTATTCCTCTTATCTTGCTTGGCTACTATGACATGAGGCAAACGAAACATACCCTCTGGCGAAATTTCCCCATTGCTGGGCATACTCGCTGGATAATGGAAGAAATACGCCCGATGATTCAACAATATTTTGTCGAATCTGATATTGATGGCGCACCGATCAGCCGCGTGTTTCGTAACGTAGTTTATCAGCGCTCAAAAAAAGCGATGGATACCGTACCTTTTGGTACTAAATTTGATGTCTACCGAACGGGGTATGAGTGGATTGGTCATTCTTTAGCTCCGAAGAATTTAACCGATATTAACTTAGATTTACGTGTTTTAGTCGGTGGTCCTGACTGCACACAGCCTTACAATGCCAGTATTCTTAATATCTCTGCAGTGAGTTTCGGTGCATTAAGTAGCAATGCAATCATGGCATTAAATGGCGGCGCTAAATTAGGTGGGTTTGCACACAATACAGGTGAAGGCGGGTTGAGTACTTATCATTTAAAACACGGTGGTGATTTAATCTGGCAGATAGGTACTGGCTATTTTGGTTGCCGCTCAGCATCAGGTGAATTTGATGAACAAAAGTTTACCGATAAATCGACCTTGGCTTCAGTCAAAATGATTGAAATCAAACTATCTCAAGGCGCAAAACCGGGGCACGGTGGCGTTTTGCCTGCAACAAAAAACACGCTTGAAATAGCAGAAATGCGTGGCGTAGAACCACATACGCAAGTTGATTCTCCAGCATCACATTCAGCTTTTTCCACACCCTTAGAATTAATGATCTTTGTACAAAAATTACGCACGTTGTCTGGCGGTAAACCCATAGGCTTTAAATTATGCATTGGTCAGCGCAGTGACTTCCTCGCTTTATGTAAAGCTATGATACAAACAGGCATTAAGCCTGACTTCATTACCGTAGATGGCGGTGAAGGAGGAACAGGAGCCGCACCTTTAGAATATTCCAATTCCATCGGTATGCCACTTATGGATGCCATTGCTTTTGTTAGTGACAGCCTTATTGGCTTCGATTTAAAGAAAGACATTAAGGTTATTGCATCTGGAAAAGTATTTACAGGATTTCATATTGTAAAACGCTTAAGTTTAGGTGCGGATATGTGTAATAGCGCACGTGCGATGATGTTATCAATGGGCTGTATTCAATCATTACAATGTAATTCGGGAAATTGCCCTACAGGTATTACGACGCAAAAACCTGAACTAGTCCAAGGCTTAGATGTGACTGATAAGCGCCAACGTGTAGCAAATTTCCATGAAGAAACCGTTAAAAGTGTAGCCGAAATATTAGCCGCTGCCGGATTACTGCGTACTGAAGACCTTAATCGAGCCCATATCTTTAGACGTACCAGCCAATCAAAAATCAGTCACTATAGAAATATCTACCCACCAATGAGCACAAGTGGCTTATTATCAGAGTCAATTCCAGAGAGTTTTACTGAAGATATGAAGCTGTCTAGTGCAGAAAGGTTTAATTGCACTATGTCTGAACTACACTAATATTTTTGAACTCGAAAATGCAGTAATCACGAGATTAATAGCCAGGCTATAAATCGCCCTTAGAATTTGAGCGTGAGTTCCATAAGAAATAGGTCTAAGAAAGTGCCCTGTTTTACTTGACCATTACAGGTTCTGGTTTTTTAGTGGCTGGATCAATAGCAAAACGGGTGGTTTTATATTGCTTAATGGCGTTCTGGACTGCCTGTTTAAACTCTGACTTTAACTCTAAGGTTGCAATGGGCAAGCCATTAACAAATAACACCAGATCAATCCGCCAGGCTTTGGCTTTAGTCCCTGTTTGCGCTAAATGCTCTTCTGTTGCCCAAGGACTATAAACTAATTCAGGTACCACTCGACAACGATTTTGTTTGTATCGAGCCAAGGTATCAGGGTTTAAATCATGCTCAGGTTTAAACTGACATAAACTAAAGCGTGTACCTCGATCACGTATCTCATGGCGTAAAACGCCCAAGGTGCCAAGGGTACGCATTTCCTTATTGGCGGCATTAGGATCGGCTTTGTTTAGCTGAGTCGCCACCCGTTCTAAAAACTTTTTTTCAGGATTATTGGGGTACAGTGCACAGAATTTTTGCCATTGAGCATCTTGTGTGTCTTTAACAAAACCTAAAACATCCTCTTCATATAAAGCCAGTTTACGATTGTAACTTTCGGGTTTGCCTAACAGCCAACCATTAGCGACTAACTGATTAATCATGTCGTTTTGAAACACACTTTCATTTGCTTTGTTATCCATTCACATAAATCCTGTTTTTTATTTATTGATGGGTAAAGGTCTTGTTTGTGCCA
>WTAG01000654.1 GCA_013139755.1 Methylomarinum sp.
CAACTAAAAGTTGCAGCGGATGTTAACGCAGTCCCGCCATCTGGTATTGTAGGTCTTGATGCTCTTGATAATGGCAAGGTACTGGCAAGTAGTACAAGTGGTGCTATAGGTATAGGCGCCTTAGCCATTGGTAATATTAAATACCAGGCGCAAAGTCGATTATTAAAGAAAATGATTGAAAGTGACAAGCCTGTCTACTTGCATTTTGAACATGCTTTTGAAGTAGCACGTGAATTTATAAAGTCATCTAAATAAGGAAGCAAAAATGCCAAAGCGCAGTATTCTTCATATGTTTGACCCTATGCCAAACAATAGCCCGTTTGATATTAATATGGCTTTAGATACAGGATTTGATGTGTTAATGCCTTATAACAATGTCAAACTTGAAGGCGTCCACGGATTAACACAGGATGCTATCTTTTCCCGTAGCCCATCGGGCATTAAACGAACGGCAATTTTTATTGGCGGCAGAGATATAGGGCTGGCAATGGATATGATGGATAGTGCGCAACAGGCAATGGTTCCGCCGTTTGAAATTTCAGTACTTGCAGACCCTAGCGGCGCGTTTACCACAGCAGCGGCATTAGTTGCTTGCGTGGAGAAAGAACTAAAAGAGAAACATAACAAAGCCCTTAAAGACTGCAAGGCACTTGTTTTTGGTGGAACGGGACCTGTAGGTATTGCAACTGGCGTTATTGCTTCACTTGCTGGCGCAGAAACGGCTTTGGTAGACCACATGTCTATTGAGGCCGCTAATGATGCAGCAGAGGAATACAATCGACGTTGTCATTGCAAGCTAACAGGGGCTAAAGCGGGGTCAGATGAAGAAAAAGTATTACTAATGGCCGATGTAGATATTGTTTTTTGTGCTGCTAAAGCGGGGGTTCAAGTATTAAGCACTGAAGTCCTTGCTCAAGCAAAACAACTTAAAGTGGCAGGCGATGTTAATGCAGTTCCTCCATCGGGGATTGCGGGGATTGGCGCCAAAGATAATGGTATTGCACTGGAAAAACCTACGGGTGCCATTGGTATTGGTGCTTTGGCTATTGGAAATATTAAATACCAGTTACAACACAAATTATTAGAATTAACCTTAGAAACAGACGAACCTGTCTATCTTGATTTTAGAGATGCCTTTATTAAGGCGCAGGAAATAGCTTAGTTCTAACGAAAAATAGGCATGAAATTACATGCCTATTTTTAATCGCCATGATATGGAGCCGAATCACTATTCTATCAGGCCAAACTTAACCGCTAAACGAGTCAACTCGACATCATTCTTCACTTTCAACTTGTCATATAAACGGTATCGATAAGTATTGACTGTTTTATCACTTAAGACCAATATTTCCGACATCTCTTTAATACTCTTTCCTTGTAATATTAAATTAACAACCTCAGATTCTCTTTGTGACAGTTTCTCAAATGGCGAATCATTTTCACCAGGTAAACTTTGAAAGGCCAGGTTATTTGCAACTTCCGAACATAAATAGCGTTTACCATTCATTACTGTGCGAACTGCAGCCACCATCTCATCAACTGGTGAACCTTTCGAGATAAACCCTACAGCACCTAACTTTAATAATTGCTGAGGAATTGGCCCATCGTTATGTATAGACAAAGCGATTACTTTAATTTTTTTATGCAGCTGCAATATTCTTCGACAAGCCTCTATCCCGCCAATCCCAGGCATATTGATATCCATTAAAACCACGTCGGGCGAAATATCATTTAAGAGTTCCAATGCAGTCTCTCCACACTGAGCAACACCAACAACCTCAAGACCTTCCTGTAAATTGAGCAACGCCTCTATACCCGTTCTAACCAGCTCATGATCATCTACTAATAAAATCTTAATCATTTAAAAAACCTATTATTAAACCAACCATAAACTTCACACCAATATGTGACTACATCTATTAAAATCACTTTATATTCTACAATACTAAATACGCAATACTTAATATTAATACAAATTAATTTTAGCAATAGAAATCCATACAGACAAAATCCTTTAAATCATAAACATACTGCCATCTACCTACAAAAACTTTATCTTAGATATTCTTGTAGTTCTGCTATTATTTTAACATGTCAGAAAATAACAACTGGATTTCAAGTCTATCCAAGAAAAAAGAAGGCTTCAACTATTCAACAGCATTAGGCATGTTGTTTAGCATTATTCTTTTTGTTTTTATTGTCTTTTATGCAGCGAACGACCCTTTAACATTCCTTAACATTCCTGGTCTGACCATTGTTGTTATTGGGACTATTTCAGCAGTCTTTCTGAGCTATCCATTAAGAGATGTTAAGCAAGGTGCTAAATCGATTAAACGCGTGGTATTTTATGAAAGCCTAGATCCACAACGAGAAGCCGATGAGATTATTGCCGTTGCAAAAATGTGGTTTCACCGGGACTCAGTCGGCGTTGAAAATGTTATCGATTCAATCAATAACCCCTATTTAAAAACCAGCTTTCAATTAATTGTTGACCAAACACCTACTGAAGACATTCTCTCCTTATTAAAATGGAGAATCTCTCGCTTGCGCATAAAAGAAAATACCGAATCGAATATTTTCCATAGCCTAGCTAACTATGCACCCGCATTTGGGATGTTAGGTACATTAGTTGGGCTAATCAATATGCTACAAATTATCGAACTAAAAGATATTAGTGCCATTACTTCTAACATGGCTGTTGCATTAACCACTACTTTTTATGGCCTCTTACTTGCCAACCTAATATTCAGCCCCATAGCTGTAAAACTAGAAAGAAGAACCGAACAACGAATCATGATTATGAGCATGGTTATGGAAGGAATCACGCTCATTGCTGATCGTAGATCGCCCTCTTTCATTAGAGAAACGCTTAAAGCCTTTATTGCTGATCACGAAAACGAACTTAAAAACCAAAAAATGCAATGAACAATCGCCCATCAACACATCATCATGCTTCGTCATCTATAGAAGACCTTATTGACCACCCAAGTAATCATCAACAGAATTGGCTATTAAGCTATCTTGATGTCTTTGTCTTGATTATTATGCTAATCCTCACGATCATGGCACTGAATGACTTTAAAACAGAACAGCCCCCAAAAGCACACAAGAAGGACTCAGCAGTTGAAAGTAAGCCAAAGACTCAAGTTGATATTGTCAAACACACACCCATCCCACCCGCACCTACAACTGTCGAGCCCGCAGCACCCACGGAAAACTTAGAAAAAGCAGACAATTTAATCAACACCATAAAAAAAATAGATCAGAAACCCGTATTATTAAATAACACACAAGCCCCCTCTTTACTAACTGAAGATAAAACAGAGCCTAACAACAATTTAAATCCACTATCAGTCCCCACCCTTACCTCGGATCATCAACCAGCTGACGACCATTTACAACAACAACTAAAAAAAACAGTTGAAGCACTAGGTCTTAGCAATTCTGTCAAGATGAAGGTCACACAGGGGTATGCCCAACTTGAAATTCAAGATAAGATTCTTTTTAGCTCATCTGAATCTAAGCTATTGGATGAAGGGGAAATTCTATTAAAAAAACTAGCACCCTTACTGGAACAATCGTTAGGCCTAATATATATAGAAGGACATACAGACAACCGCCCTATAAAGACTACTAAATTTCCGTCAAACTGGGAACTAGGTGCAGCAAGAGCAACCAGCGTTTTACATTTCTTAGTTACTCAACAGGTGGATTCATCGCGCTTAAGAGCGATAACCTACGGAGATACAAAACCCATAGCCGATAACACTACAAAAGAAGGAAGAGGGAAAAATCGCCGTGTCAGTATAGCGATAAAGGTATCAGATAAAATCAATTGAAGGAGCGCAAAACCATTCTAAAATAGCTCAGTGCTTTTAAGAGAAGATATAGGGCGGACTTGAAGCCCGCCCTATCAAAATCATGCAGACAGACTACTCAGAAATATTAACCTTTATATCCATACCACCTTGTAAGCTATTTAATGCAGCATTAAAGTCAGCCTGACCAAAAGCTTTTGCAATATTCATTGCAGCTAACTTTTTCTTTGCCTTATCACTTTCAGTCATCACACCTTCAGTAACGCTAAGCAAATTAACCACAGCTTGAGAACCCGATAAATCGGCAACAGTAATAACAGTTGATTTCCCATCAACCGGTTTTGCTGCTTTAAAAATTTCTTGATTAACCTGCCAGGCAATATCACCGTTAGAACGTGTTAATCCAGTAAATTTCTGCATTTTTAGGCCATTCTCATCAGCAACAGCTTGCATTGATTTTCCTGCAATAATTTCACTCTTAACTTTATCAGCAAGTTCAGCTGCTATTTGTTTAGCTTCTTCACTCAAAAGTAATGCAACAATAGTTTCTTTTACTTCTTCTAAAGCTTTAATTTCAGCAGCTTTGTGCTCTGTCATTCTTAAAACAACTAGCTTATCTGTACCAATTTCAATTGCTTCACTATTATTGCCCTTTAACACATCTTCAGAAAAAGCTGCATTAACAACTGCAGGGGCAGAGATAATTTCTAATTCAGGGGATGCTGTATCTGTTTTAGCAAATAATCCTGTTTTATGGATAGCCAAACCCAACTCATCAGCAACCGCTTGCAAGCTATCAGGATTCTCATAGCTTATTTCAGTTAAAGACTCGCCTAATTCATAAAAGCTACTTTCAGCTTCTGATCTTTGATATGCAACGGTAATTTCTTCCTTAACAGCATCAAAAGACTTAACTTCGCCTGCTACTAATTCTGTTACTTTAATCAAGTGATAACCAAATGCAGATTTTACCGGCTCAGAAACCTCACCCAACTTTAACGATTTCGCCGCATCCTCAAATGCCTTTTCCATCACGCCAACGTTAAATAAACCAAGATCACCACCTTTTGAAGCGGTTAACTTATCGTCAGATACTTCTTCAGCTAATACAGAGAATTGCTTAGACGCCAATGCTTTCTTCGCATTTAAAGCACGCTCTAACTGCTTATCGTCACTCCCAGCATCTTTAGTAAAAGCAAATAAAATATGACTTATTTTTCGACGCTCTTTAGTCGTATAAAGATCTTTTTGCTCACTATAATATGATTTTAACTGTTCATCAGATGATTTAACCTGTTTTGCCAATTCAGCCAATGACAATTCAACATACTCTATAGCTACCTGCTCTGTTGTAACGAATTGATTTTGGTTCTGCTGATAATAAGCATCAATAGCTTCTGCTGCAGGTTGCTTTTTAACTTCCTGTAATGCAATTGAAATAACTTCAGCATCACGCAACTGATTTTGTATTCTGAAGAAATTTTCTACATCCTTCTCTGTTGCAAAACTACTTTCAATAATGCTGCGTTGAAACTGCTCCATCTTTAGAGCTTTTTTAATTCTCGCAACAAACTCCGGTGGCGACATCCGTTGAGCTGCCAACAAAGAATGATATTGCCCTTTATTAAACACACCATCTGTCTGAAAATAGTCCAAGGTCTTTATAAAGTTTTTAGCCGCCTCATCTGTAACAACTAACCCTGCATCTTGTACATGCTGAAATAAAACTTCATCCTGAATAAGCTTATCTAAGGCCTGTTTTTTTATGACTTTTTCATCAAAATCCATTCCCGACAAGTTCTGGCTGTACTGGGAATAAGCTCTATTAAGATCTTCTTGAAAAAACTCTTTATCACCAACGGAAGCGATAGCTGCTTCAGAGCCTCCCCCCATATAGTTTTGAATACCCCATAAAGCAAAGGTCACACCAATCAACAATAAAATAATCCGGGCAAGAAGTCCCTGTGATTTTTCTCTGATCTTTAATAACATATATCTATCCTTATACAGTTCTGGAGCACTTAATTAAGTTAAAAAAATATTTTTATAGTTATATTAAAAACAGGCGAAAGGTTCAAGGTAAAAAACAACTTCTTTTACCTTGAATCTTTCGCCTTGAACATAAACATCATAAATTTTAAGCAAAAAAAAACCCCAAACCTTGCGGTTCGGGGTTTTCTTATTTGCCGGAGCGGACGGGACTCGAACCCGCGACCCCCGGCGTGACAGGCCGGTATTCTAACCAACTGAACTACCGCTCCAAAGTCTGGTGGGTGCTGAGGGGATCGAACCCCCGACCCTCGCCTTGTAAGGGCGATGCTCTCCCAGCTGAGCTAAGCACCCG
>WTAG01000325.1 GCA_013139755.1 Methylomarinum sp.
TCGGATGGTGAACCTGGTGCTAAAAGCATTTGGATCGGTTTTCAACGGATTCAAGATTGCGTATATGGTATTCAAATGGCTCACAAGCTAGAAGGTCTGGGTTAAATAGATGTGTGTAAGGAGATGAGTTATGGGTAAAGAAATGACCATGTTGATTCCAAATGATGCTCGCTTAGCACATTTAGAAGGCGTAAAAGCGTTTAGAGACTCAAATAATAATATAATAAACAAGTATGCTCGAAATAAAGTATTGAGAGGTTTACATAAAGATGGACGTGTTTTTCCAGCAGATGTGGGTATTTCTAAAAAACAGTTGTCTGATGGTAAGTGGCAATTTACTGCCTTTGTTCGTGATATAACCGAACAACAACGTTTGGAAAAAGATCTAATAAAAGCAAAAGAGAAAGCTGAACAAGCAAATGAATTTAAATCCCTGTTTCTTGCCAATATGAGCCATGAAATCCGTACTCCAATACATGGGATTATTGGCATGTCCCAACTGGCTTTTGATTCACAATCGCTTTCCAAGAAACAGGAATTTATAGAAAAGGCAAATCATAATGCCAAACTACTTCTTGGTATTATTAACGAAATTCTTGATTTCTCTAAGATTGAGTCTGGTCAGTCAGAAGTAGAACACATAGATTTTGATTTGCAGTTGGTGTTAGAAAATCTATCGAATATTATTGCCCTCAAGGCAGCTGAGAATGGACTTCAATTCCAAGTTAAACTTGCACCTGATCTTCCTGTTATCCTCAAAGGCGACCCATTACGTCTTGGACAGATCCTGATTAATCTATGTAACAATGCTATCAAATTTACCCCAGATGGGAGTGTACAAATTAGGGTTGTACAGGATTGCACTAATGAGGAAAATCATTTGTTACACTTTTGTATCAGTGATACAGGTATCGGTATCAAAGAAGAGCAACTTAATAAATTATTTCAACCCTTTACTCAGGCAGATATTACAACCACCCGTATATATGGAGGAACAGGACTTGGGTTATCAATTTGTAAAAAACTGACCGAGATGATGAATGGAGAGATTTGGGTAGAAAGCAGTTATGGTGTAGGTTCAAACTTCCATGTTACATTACCTTTGCTGGAAGGAAATCCTGCACTAATTGAGAAAAAGCCAACAGATATTATTGGTAGTAGAAAAAAAATCAAAGGAGCAAGAGTACTATTGGTAGAAGATAATGCGTTTAATCAAGAGATTGCAAATGAAATACTCAGTGACATTGGTATCATCGTTACTTCGGTCTGGAATGGTCAGGAAGCACTGGAAATATTGAAAACTGAGAGCTTTGATATCATCTTGATGGATTCACTTATGCCTGTGATGGATGGGTACGCTGCTACAAGAGAAATCCGCAAACAAGCAAAGTTTAAGGAACTACCTATAATATCTATGAGTGCCAGTACCACGAAAAGTGATCGGGAAAAGGCTATCGTTACAGGTATGAATGACCACCTTGGCAAGCCGTTTGAAGTAGAGGGTCTCATAGAGATATTAGCACGCTGGATTTCTCCTCAAAACATTAAAAAATAAGAGTAAAGGAAATTTATCGACTGTCAGTAAAGGATCGATGGCGGTCTTTCGGCGTACGGATTTACTTGACCACTACAAACATGTCAGGTCGAGTTTGAGTCAATACAATTAATTCTTTTATTATTTACCTTAATATGCTTTTTGAAGGTCTTTCATAATCGTTTTAATAAGTTTTTAGATGCTCTTAGTCTTTAACCTTTCTCCAGCACCTTTCACCTGCTCTTCAAATACTCATCTTTCAATTGCATATAATGTTTATAAGAGTATTCTAAAAACTCTTTTTCAGAATCTTTTAAGGGACGCACTTGTTTAGCCGGTGCACCCACATATAAATAGCCGCTTTCCAATGTTTTTCCTGGGGACACTAAGGCACCCGCACCCAGCATCACATAATCTTCCAATACTGCATCATCCATAATAATCGCGCCAATGCCCACTAAGCAATAATCACCAACTGTACAAGCATGTACCACTGCCCTATGCCCAATCGTCACGCCTTTACCGATTTTTAAAGGATGGCCTTCCGTCGAATAATCTCCAGCATGAGAGACATGTAACACCGAGCCATCCTGAACATTAGTACCCGCACCAACACTAATACTTTCCACATCGCCTCTAATAACCGTTGTTGGCCAAACAGAAACGTCATCACCCAGCATTACATCCCCAATAACAACTGCACTGTCATCAATATAAACATTTTCCCCAACAATAGGTTGTTGGCCTTTAAATAGTTTTATCATCACAATCCCTCCTAATATTTATTATAATGATACAACATCTGTTTAAACTGAGGTTGATATGGCTCTACTTGATGGTATTAAAAGACAACGTCGTTCGGTTATCGAATGGAAAAACCCGCCTGCAGACGTTTTACTCTCTCAGTGGACAGAAAATGGTGATGAAATTAAAAATGCCTCTAAACTGATTGTAGGGCCTGGCCAAGGCTGTATTTTTGTTTATGAAGGCAAAGTGCAATCTGTCATTGAAGAAGAGTGTTTAATTGACCTTAAAACGGCCAACATCCCTTTCTGGACCACTATCACAAAATTTATGCAGTTCTTTGATAGTGAACATAAAGTAGGCATTTACTTTTACAAAAAAAGCAAAATCCTGGATCAAAAATGGGGCACCACCTCCCCTATAAAATACGATGACCCTAAATATAAGTTTCCTATCAGTTTAAAAGCTTATGGAAATTACAGTTATCGAATTTATGATCCAAAAGATTTCTTTGTCAACGTAGTCGGCAGTCACACTGATTTTTATGTGGATGATTTCAGAAATGTCATGTCTGCCCGCATCATTCATCCCATTAGTGATTACCTGGCTGAAAGTAAGTTCAGCTATGCAGAAGTTGATGCTAATCGAGAAGAAATAGCGCGTGGTATCTCCATCAAGTTATCTATGGCATTTCGTAAACTCGGCTTTGATATTACCGACTTTAGAATCGAAGGCACTGACTTTGATGAAGACACCTTAAAACGCATCAATCGGATCGCCGATTTAACCGCAGAAGCTCAGGCGGCCAAGGCAGTGGGGCTGGATTATGCCAAAGTACAACAACTGGAGGCCATGCGTGAAGCCGCACGAAATGAAGGCGGTGGTGCAGGTATCGGCATGGGAATGGGAGCCGGCATTGGTTTAGGTCAAACCATGGCGCAAACCATGACCGAGCAGAATACAGCACAACCACAAGCTAAAGCTGATGACCCTATGGCAAAATTATCACAACTAAAAAAGATGTTTGAGGCTGAGCTGATCACCGAACAAGAGTATTCCAGCAAAAAGCAAAGCATTCTGGATCAGCTATAACATGGCTAGATGTCATTCCTGCTCAGCACCTTTACCCGCAAACATTAATCGCTGTCGCTATTGCAATGTACGAAATGATGTTGATCTGCACGGTAAACACCAATACAGTATTAAAACCAGACAGTCTGATCGTATCTGCCCGCATTGTGACACTGAGTTACAAACCGTCAAATTAAATATTGATGGTGCTTTTTATATAGAACGCTGCAAAACATGTTTTGGCTTATTTTTTGACCCTGGCGAAATTGAAACCTTACTTGAAAGTAGCGTTTCCAATGTCTTCAATATCAATTTAAAACTGATAAAAAACATTAATAAAGACCGTTACCAAAGACATCAAGCGGTTAAATACGTTAAATGTCCTGTTTGTAGAGTTCTTATGAACCGAGTCAATTTTGGCCACCGTAGCGGTGTGATTATAGATCGTTGTTCAAAACATGGTGTTTGGGTTGATAGCGGTGAAATCACCCATTTAATGGAGTGGAAAAAAGCCGGTGGTGAATTGTTAAACGCCCAAAACCAGGAAAAGACCAAGCACAAAAAGAAAACGCCTCACCCCATGCCCGACTATCAAAGGGATAACCATTATCAACAACCTAAAAGCATGGAAACAGAGCTATTTGATAGTATTTCCTCTCTTGTCTATAAACTTTTTGGCTAGTCAAAGGACTACTAGTGCTCCGACAATTTTTGTTTGATGGGCGCTTCATGCTATCTCAATCACTACATCATAATCGTTAAATTAAGTTTTTCGTAGCCTTGCTGTAACCAAGCGAAATCAAGGCTACATTGAATTACTTTCTTCAATAAAAAACAATTCAGCATGGCTTATTGCTTGCGTAGAATTGATCAGCTTAGTCAGTCGACACCGCCTAATCAGCTTCTTTTGCTTAATAAAAATAAACTCACCTAACTCATAATCCCCCGTTTTATAGACCAGACTATCAACCTCTTTTAACCCTTCTATCCTAGGCAATAAAACCCCCCAACGTCCATGTTCTTTATCATTCGGGCGATAGGTATAAACCGAGTCAGACTCAAACCCAATCACTTCAACGCCTAACCGAACAGCAGCACTCTGTAGTTGCTCCAACCGCCTAATAATTGTAATTTCCAGTCGCTCTGAATCATTTAAAACCAGCCCTAGGACATCACCCAATTTTACTCTATTGGCTTTATCGGCCCAGCATAATGCATAACCCTTAATACTACTGTTAATTAAAGTGACATCACTGGTCTCTACATTTTCAATCAAACTATTTCTATCAGAATGCGTTGAATCCCAAACATCCATATCCGCTGAAAATCCTGAACTCAGCTGAAAAATATTTTTGATTTGCTCATTTTTTTTAATATCATCTTTAAGCTCGCTTTGCTTCTGGTGCATGTGCTCATATCCTTTAGAAAGCAACGCCCAATCCTGAACCTTTTCAGGTTTAACTTCTACTTTAACCTCACCATCTTTGGCACGAAGATAACTACTTAGATAATCAAAGCCTGCAATCCCAGTGGAAACACCTGTCTCATCAATACGGGTAAACTTTCTTGCTTGAGTCCCGCCTAATGACTTAATCACTCTTACCAATAAGGCTTTATTTAAGCCCTCTATAAGACCAAGACCAGATTCACCTTGCTTTAAACTCTGATAAATATGTTTAGCCATACTCACTGTTTCTATAGATCGTGTAGCAGCATTCAACTGATAATTATTTAACCTTGCAACAGGCCTAGGCTCACAATCCTTATCGAGATCAAATACAACATTATCGCTTTCACTGCTAATATTGACTTGAGCAACATATTTCCCAAGAAAGTTAAAAACGACCTTCATGTCCCTTGCTCTAAACTGATTAGGATTAGAAAGACTAAAAACTATGATTTGTTTAAATATCGTGGCGATGGTTTCATCTTGCACTCCAAACCGAACTAATGAAGCATCCAATACAGCCTCTTTTTCAGCCACAAAATAGATCTGATAACACAACAACCAAAAACCTTTGCTAGGCAAACGATAAACAGCCGTCATTTTTAAATAAGCCTGAGCCAAGGAAAATAAAGCCTGATACCAGGAATAGGCTTTAACCCCCTTATCATCTATTGTTTTTGCTACAAAACATAAACTTCGAGCAAGCCCTAGATAACTCCATGCAATCATCTCTAGCTCTCTACTTTCTTCCTCCGGCAAAGGAAAAGCCATGTCATCCTGTTCTTTATCAACACGATTAACAATTTGTTTAATACACGTACAAATTTTTTCCAGAAAAATAATACGTTGCTGTACAGGAATTTGAGTTTTATTTAATGTTTCAATTAAAGAGTACATTTTTTTAACAGACCCGGCATAATCATCCAATACCATTAAGCTATTCAACCAATCCGTTAACGCTTCTTCACTTAATACAAAAGGCATTTTAAAATTTCCTACCTCTTCTGCTATCTTGAACCTGGCATTTTCCATTGAGCTCTTACCCTCCAAAGAACATTCTTTTATAAAATCCAAAACTGACATTTTCTTGTCTGCTATACTCGTGCAAAATAAAATGAGACATAGATCACAATATTGACTAAGATATATTGTAATACACTAATATTTGATAACAAGATCACTGTAGCTTTGTGCAGTTACGAATCCATGGCAACTACGAACGAAGTATCAATACCCTTTTTTAACTGATAGGGCGCCTACTGTCCACTCATATTGAACGCAACAATAAAAAAATCTTAACTCGCACCTAAGCAATTTTATCTTTTGTGCAATTTTATATTTTCAAGGTATCACTATGGCTTTAATGCGTTCTTTTTTTAAAGGGCAAAACAAAACAAATTCCTTCACTCCCTTAGTAGAAGAGATAACCTTAGAATCTTTAAAAAAGTTAATTCCGATCAGAAACCTAAGTGATGAAAAGCTACAGTCATTCGCATTAGAACATAAAGCCAAAGTTTTACCTGCCGGTGAAATACTTTTTAAGTGTAATGAACCAACAAACACAGCCATTTACCTTTTAAAGGGCACTGTTTCACTGTCAGATAGCAAAGGCAAAACCTTTGAAGTTAACGCAACTGATGCAAAAGCCAAGTTTCCGTTATCCAGCGGTTTAAAGCATACAACTACAGCAACTTCTAAATCAGAAGTGAGTGTTTTACATGTATCTCAAAAGATTATGTCTATTAATTCAGAAGTTCATAAGACTGAATTAGTTATCCCCGATGAACTAAAAAACAGTCGTTTATTACAATCTTTTGCACAACACTTTTATGATGATGAGTTAGATATCCCATCCTTACCAAATGTTGCTATTCAATTACGCAAAGCCATGCAAAAGGATATTGGGATAGATGAAGCGGTAAAAATAATTCAACTAGACCCTGTCATTTCCGCTAAATTGATTGAAGTCGCCAACTGCCCACTATACATTGCTGCATCACCCGTAAGAAGCTGCTTTGAAGCTGTAAAAAGAATCGGCTTAAATTCAACACGAAGCTTAGTGATTAGCCTAAGTGTTAAAAACATTTTTAAAAGCAACTCTCCCCTGATAAAAAAATATCTAGACCAAATATGGAAAGATAGCCTATATTTATCCAGTTTAAGCTACGTACTTGCCTCCGCTTGCAAACAAAAAAACCCAGAAGAAGCGTTGTTAGCCGGATTGATTTGCGATATAGGTGCCATTCCTTTCCTTAATTTTGTAACCAATCTACCTGCGGACTACTATGATGATGAAGAAATCAAAAAAGTAATCCCTATTGTAAAAGGTATCGTAGGTGCTACAATTTTAGAGAAGTGGGGCTTTGCCGATGATTTTATACAAGTGCCTTTAATGTCTGAAAACTGGTTTCACTCTACTAATGATGAATCACTTTCCTATACTGATATTGTGATGCTATCTAAATTACATCGCAATATTGGAAAAAAAGACAAAACTGATTTACCCGCTATCACCTCCATTCCTGCAGCCAGCAAATTAAAAAACATGACTCTTTCCCCAGAAAATAGCTTAAGTATTTTGCATGATGCAAAAAATAAAATTAATGATGCACTTAAGACTTTCTCCTCTTAAATACTAAGGATCGTGCACGCTCCTAAGGCCTACAGCAGATAAGAAGTTGGCCATTATCTTTTTAAATTTAACTGTGTGTTTAAAAACACATACCCTGAGTTTTAGGTTGAATAAATTATGCTTTGGAACCGCGCAAAAAACATCTTCACTAAAAAATCATCTATAAATATTGATTCTTCTCCCTCTTCAAGCACTAAAGAGCCATCTCGAGTCAGCACAAAAATCCCATTACCTTTTTTAAAGCGCCTTATCCCTATTGGACGCTTACCCGACTCAGATTTGCAGCTATTAAAAACCAGCATATCTCAACATACGCCTGGGGATATCATCTGCAATCTTAACGACAAGCCAGATTCTTTACCCTATTTGGTTAAAGGAAAATGTTACGTAGAAACCAGTAATGGCACAGGTTATGAAGTTGATGCCTCTACATTTAAAGCCCTCTACCCATTAAATAGCAATGTTCAATCCCTATGCACAGTTACAGCAAAATCGGACGCAAGCATCCTGCACTTTTCACTGAGCAACATTAATCACAGTAACAGTTCTAGAAACCCACTGATTAATGACGAAGATATTCCAGAAAACTTAAAAGATAATGAATTCTTTAATAAATTTTGTCATCACTTTAAACAAGACAAACTGATAATCCCCAGTCTTCCTGATATTGCACTCAAACTTAGAGCCGCTGTTCAAAAAGAGATTGGCGTCATAGATGCCGTCAAAATAATCAACATTGACCCCGTTATTTCTTCAAAGCTAATACAAATTGTTAACAGCCCCCTATACAGAACGGTCAACCCAATAAGTAATTGTCATGATGCGGTAACCAGACTAGGCTTAACAGCTACTCGCAATCTAGTGACCAGCATTAGCATGAAAAGTCTCTATAAAAGCAAAAACAGGGCGATCAACAAGCGAATTCATACGCAATGGCGGCAAAGCATTCAGGTTTCCAGCATCAGCCATACTCTGGCGAACTTAACTCACAAAACAAACCCTGACGAGGCATTACTTGCTGGTTTAATCCACAACATAGGTGCTTTACCCATCATCATTTTTGCCGATAGCCTAAAAAGCACAGACTATTCAGAACAGGATCTAAACCTCACTATCAATACCCTTCAAGGCTTACTAGGTAATATTATTCTTGAAAAATGGGGGTTTCCAGATAACTTAAAAGAAATCCCTAAAAATATAGACAATTGGTACTACAATGAAGATGACGAACTCAATATCAATGATATTGTGTTAATAGCAAAATTTCACAGTTATCTTGGTAGCAATCAAATGCAAAAACTTCCGCCGCTTCATACCTTGCCTGCTTTCCAAAAACTGGGCGATAATGCATTAACACCTGACATGTCTTTACAAACCTTGCATAATGCAAAACAACAAATTTCTGAAGCGATAAGCTTATTTGGAGCATAAATATGAACGGGCTGAAAAATCTTTTCTTTAAAAAAAGAATCACCAGCACCACCAAACAGCCCATAGACTCTGACACTAAAGATCAAAAAATACTTTGCTCTAAGCCCATATCCATTACAAAGAGAAGACTATCACTCGATACTCTAAAACGCTTTGTTCCTCTTAGAAGCTTAAGTGACCACGCAATAGGATACATCCCCCATTCCACCCAAGTATTTTCAGAAGGCTCGGTTATTTTTGCACGGAGTCAAGAGAGCGAACAAATACTTTATTTACTCAAAGGGACTATTAAATTACAACCTGACAGTGAAAGCTATTACAGCATTTCGGCCAAAGATACGCGTGCAAATCTGCCGCTTAACACAGGAAAAACAGCTGGAGCCACTGCAACAGCAACAACAGAAGT
>WTAG01000203.1 GCA_013139755.1 Methylomarinum sp.
GCTTTGTGGGATAAATTAGAAACATTACCTACTGCAAGCTGTATCAGTGATGCTAAAGTCTCACAAATGCAAGCATTAGAACAAGGGCGTATGCTTACACTTGAGGATGGGCAGCAGTTTGAGGCTGATTTAATTATTGCTGCTGATGGACGCGATTCAAAGTTGCGCGCTATGGCGGGTATTGATGTGACGGGATGGCCTTATCTGCAAGATGGCTTGGTGGCAACAATTACGACAGAAAATAGTCATCAGCTCACTGCCTGGCAACGTTTTTTAGATGAAGGCCCACTGGCTTTTTTACCATTAAAAAACGGACAATGTTCTATTGTCTGGACCTTGAAAACAGAAACTGCCAAAGCATACTTGCAGCTTAGTGATGAAGTATTTTTAGAAAAATTAGAACAAGCTTCAGCAGGTATATTAGGGAAAATGTTATCGACAGGGCCAAGAGCCTCATTTCCTTTGCGTTTTCAATATGCTAATCAGTATACCGATCAGTCATTTGCCTTAATGGGCGATGCAGCACATGCCATGCATCCATTAGCAGGGCAAGGTGCAAATGCCGGGTTGTTAGATGCAGCGGCATTAGCTGAATTAGTGATAAAAGCCAAACAAGCAGGCAGGCCATTGTCCAGTCATAAGTATCTACGTCAATATGAGCGCTGGCGTAAGGGCGATAATCTATTAATGATGTCCAGTATGGATGTGATTAATAAGACTTTTGCAGCAAAGGCAGTATCAATGGTTTCTTTGCGATCAACAGGTATGAACGTGATTAATAATACCCCGCTAATTAAAGCAATGTTTAATGATCCTGCCATTGGGTTAAGGGATGATTTGCCAGTATTGGCAAAAAAACAGGCTTGCTGGTAGTACCATTTGCCTAGTGTATCTGGTATTTTAATTTGGTTAATAATAAAAATAAAAAATGAGGAAAAACGATGGCAGAACTATTATTTGTTTTAGTAACAGTCTATGTTGTTTACGTTGTACATAAAGTTATCAGTGATAAGCAGGCAAAAAAACCGGAAACATTAGCAGAAAAACCCAAGGCTTCAGTAGAAGTCGTTAGCAAAAAAGAAGAAGTAAAGGTTGCTGTTAAGGTAGAAAAACCGATAGCTAAAAAAGCGGCACCTGTAAAAGCAAAAGAAAAAGCCAAGGCTAAACCGAAAGCTAAGGCAAAGGCTAAAACTAAAGCGGTTGTGTCTAGCGGGATTGTACGTCATCCAGAAACAGGTGAAGAAGCAAAAATATCAAATAATTACCGCATGGTCAAACGCTGGATTAAAGAGGCGTTGGTGACAGAAGGGTTGTTAGATAAAGTTTATAAAATCAATGAGATAGATGATGCTGCCAAAGTAAAAATTAATAAGGCATTAGATAAACTAGGTAAAATGAAGAAATATCAATAAGATTTAAAGCTAAGTATTTATCTAATGATGCAGATAATTAGCTTAAAGGTGCGTGAGGATATTCGTGCTAGTAATCAGTTCTTGCTTTGAGCAGCATTTATACATTCATCTACTTAGTAAACTTTGATGCATAATTTTTAATATCAACTTTCTGCATCGCTGCTGGAAATTGTGCTGAATAATTCTAATTGGCTATATAAAAAAAGCGCCCTGCCTTGTTTAGGGCGGACGCTTTAGTTGTTTTCTGTTATCAAAAATTACGTTTAGATGTGATGACAGTTATTAGAAAGTAAGGATCATGTCCATAGAGACAGCAACTTGATCGTTTTCTGCTCCATTGTCGTAAGCAAAACCGGCACCATTAGTATCCGCCCAATCATAACGTACTTCCGGACGAAATTTTAGCCATGGTACTGGCGAATAATTAACACCTGCTGAAACAGCATAATAGTTGGCGCCAAAGCCTGAAATACGGCCGTCACTGTCGCTAAACCATTCTGCTCTAAGGCCGGCAGCTAACTGATCATTAATATCATATGTAAGGTATTGGTTAATACCATACCAGTCAGCATCGTCGCCAGGTCCTGCTCCGTCTTCAGTAATACCTAAGTCGTGTTGGAAAACATAGTGCAGTTTATCGTTGATGTCGTGAGTCAGTACGATACTGTACATGGTGGTATTTTGGTCAACAGAGTCGTCGCCGTTCTCACCTGTAATTAAAGATACTGCCACAGCTGTTTTTTCATCATCGCTGGTCCAGTTAGCGCCACCCAGAAAACTCCAGTCACCGCCGTTCTCACGGAAGTTGTCCCAGCCAGTGACAGCGCCACCGGATACCGACAAGTTATCATTTACCTGATAGGTTAATAATGCACCGCTATGAGTGAATGGTTCTGCATAGAGCATGGTGTAAGCATGCGAATAAAAAAAGTTATCCGGTGCAGTGACCACTTCATAACCGATATTGGTGTAGAAATGACCTAGTTTTGCAGTCAGGCCGTTACCGATAGGCGCGTAGATTTCTGCATAAGCCTGTGGGAAGGCTACGTCATAGCTGTTAAATTCTTTGTCTAGAATTCGATTGTCCCAGCCAGTTGCTTGAGTGTTATCAGCGTCGGTACCAAACATAAAATCAACTCGCCCACCTATTTGCCAGTCATTACTACTGGTGTCTACTGCGCGTTCAATAAAAAGATTAAGTTGGTTTAATTGAAAGTCATTATTACGATCATTAAAAGAGATGGGGGCGTTTGAATGATGGTCGCCATTATGTGATGCATAGGTGATACCTGCTGCTGCCCAACCACCGATCTCAATACCTTGGTCTTTTAAAATCTGTGCGTCATTAACATTTGTACCCGTTAATGATTCTATGGCGCCTTCAGCATGAGCGTTAATAGTGGCAGTGAGTAAAACGCTACCCAATAGATGAGTTGTAATAAGATTTCTTTTCATAAAATATCTCCATAATAAATTCAAATTAAACGCAGCAATATCCAGGCCAGAATATAATGTGTTGATTTTTATGGAATAAATATGTTGTTAATAAACAAAAGATGTTGCAGAAAACCCATTTGGTGCGTTAAAGCACGTTTATGGTGCGTGTTTTATATCTGTTGAGCAGGAAAAATGTGTGACTATGATAATCAAGTATAAATGGCTATCAATTGTTGCGGAAGGCATGCCGAGCTTAAATTAATAAGATAGTTCAATTATCTCTAAAGCCAGTAGGCTTGAAACAAGCAAGGTTAATAACAGCGTTATAAGATATTTATTGTTGATAATTAATTTGTAAAATTTTGCTTTCAAAATGAGCGCGTAGGCTGAAAATGTAATAGGAATAAAATTTGTTATAAAACGTAAGGTTATGTCCGTATGAGAGTTTTATGGTGCATTTTTAATGAGATTGGCACCAATTTGGTTTGTTTTTTTTGTATTTTTAACTAAAGCCATTAATTTTAAGGGCCTTTAACATTGGCATGTTAAGTGCTTTCCATTAATTTAAGTCAAGTTTATTAACCATTACAAAGAGGGTGTTTATGAAATTAATAACTGCGGTTGTTAAGCCTTTCAAATTAGATGATGTGCGAGAAGTGCTTTCTGATATAGGGGTTTCAGGAATTACTGTGACAGAGGTCAAAGGCTTTGGGCGTCAAAAAGGACATACAGAGCTTTACCGCGGTGCGGAGTATGTCGTTGATTTTTTACCGAAAGCAAAAATTGAAGTGGCTGTTGCTGAAGATTTAGTTGAGCAGGCAGTAGAAGCAATAGCTAAAGCGGCTAATACCGGAAAAATAGGGGATGGTAAGATTTTTGTTACCAATTTAGAACAAGTTATTCGTATTCGTACCGGTGAAGTCGGCGAAGATGCTTTATAAAAATTATAACGATTAGAGGGGTAACAAATGGAAGCTTTAAATAAATTGGCCGAGTTAAGTTATGCACTAGATACGTTCTATTTTCTAATGAGTGGCGCATTGGTCATGTGGATGGCGGCAGGCTTTGCCATGTTAGAGGCAGGCTTAGTTCGTGCTAAAAATACCACGGAAATTCTAACTAAAAACATCGCCTTGTTTGCGATTGCCTGTGTGATGTACATGCTCTGTGGCTATAACATTATGTATCCGGGGGAAGCGGTAAATAGTGTCTGGCCAGGTATCAGTTTTTTACTGGGTGAAGATAATTCTGTAGAGGCTGTATTAGGTAGTAAAGGCGAAACATATTACTCAAAAATGTCTGATTTTTTCTTTCAGGTAGTCTTTGTTGCTACAGCAATGTCTATCGTATCTGGTGCAGTTGCTGAACGAATGAAATTATGGGCGTTTTTAGTCTTTGCAGTGGTTATGACCGGTTTTATTTATCCTTTACAAGGCTACTGGAAATGGGGTGGTGGCTTTTTAGATGAGCTAGGCTTTTTGGATTTTGCAGGCTCAGGTGTCGTACATTTATGTGGTGCAACAGCAGCATTTGCCGGTGTCTTATTATTAGGTGCACGTAAAGGTAAATATGGTGCAAATGGTGCAATTCATCCTATTCCAGGATGTAATATGCCATTAGCGACGTTAGGAACATTTATATTATGGTTAGGTTGGTTTGGCTTTAATGGTGGTTCTGAGTTGAAGATTTCAGATATTGGTGAAGCCAATGCAGTAGCAATGATCTTTGTAAATACCAATGCAGCGGCGGCAGGTGGTGTCGTAGCTGCTTTATTAACAGCGCAAATGATGTTTGGAAAAGCCGATTTATCAATGACCTTAAATGGTGCTTTGGCAGGATTGGTTGCAATTACAGCAGAACCTCTTACTCCAACACCTTTAGTTGCAACCATGATTGGTGCAGTGGGTGGATTAATTGTAGTTTTTTCAATCGTAACCATTGATAAATTGAAAATTGACGATCCAGTCGGTGCTACCTCTGTACATGGTATCGTCGGTATTTGGGGGCTACTGGCTGTTTGTTTTACAAATCCGGATGCCACGCTTCAAGCACAGTTAATTGGTATTGTGACGATAGTCAGTTTTGTCTTTCTAGCGAGTTTATTAACCTGGTATATCATTAAATTAGTGATGGGTATTCGAGTGAGTGAAGAACATGAATATCAGGGTGTTGATTATTCTGAGTGTGGTATGGAAGCTTATCCTGAATTTACAGATAGCAGCAGGGGGGGGTAGTATCCTTAAAAAATTCTGAGTTTTTAGAATATTAAAAACGGGCGCATGATGTGCCCGTTTTTTTTGCACCAAGAAAATGCAATTGTTTAAATGGGTGTTTATTTAGAGATAAAAACCCTTTGATTATTGTTTGATTTGTTATTTTAACTAATTGATTTTAAATGGTTATTATTTGTTTTTGCTGTTTTGTTAAGTTGGCTTGATTACTGCATTACAAACAATAAGATTTCGCTGTTTTTCGTAAGAAAAATCATGCGACCTAGCTATTAAAAATAAAACGACAATAAACAGTATGTTATTTGGTAGAAACAAAAAAAATCCGATAAAAATTGCTGATAAAGGCATAACAAAGTGGAGTTATTCAACCTGCGGCTATTGCTCTACAGGCTGTGCGATTGAAATTGGCACCAACAAAGATGGTATTCCTGTGGGCACAAGAGGTGCTGCAGGTGCTGATGTCAATCGTGGAAAGCTTTGTGTTAAAGGTATTTTTGAACATGAAATTTTTGAGTCTTCAGGGCGAGGTAAAACACCTTTATTGCGTACAAATATTCAAGATGAGTATCAGGAGGCTGGTTGGGATGATGCCTTGGGCAAAATGGCATCGGAAATTAAGCGCATACAAGAAAAATATGGGCCAGATTCATTTGCCATTGTCTCTACGGGGCAAATTTTAACAGAAGGTTTTTATACTCTGGGTAAACTGGCGCGAGGAGTAATTGGTACTAATAATTACGATGGTAATACCACCTT
>WTAG01000588.1 GCA_013139755.1 Methylomarinum sp.
AGGGCTAATGGCTCTTTTTCGGTATGTTGCCGTCAGGCAGTGGTGGAACCGTAAATGCAAAAAATTCGAACTGATTTGTCAACACCCCTGGGATGGGTATTTCCGGATAGAAACTAATTAAATCCCATCGCCAATCCTGTTTGATAGAGCAAAAAACTGGCCATCCATGCTGATCCCAATCCTAAAACCAAGCTGAGTATCATGATACGCCAAGATCGAGATTCTGCACGGATGGCTGCTATGGTAGCGATACAGGGCGTATAAAGTAGCGTGAAGAGCATAAAACTAAGTCCTTGTAGTGGAGTGATGTGTGCTGCGACCTGGATTTTAAGATCGCCCCCACCATATATCACAGCCAAGGCTCCAATGACGATCTCCTTAGCGATAATCCCGAACAGCAGGGCTACAGTTTCCTGCCAATGAATACCCAATGGAGTGAACATGGGTGAGAAGAATTGCCCCAGCTGACCAGCCCAGGTTTTTACACTAGCGGATGGCACATTCGTTGGGTAGTGGGTCAGTAACCACACTACTACAACACCAACGACGATAAGTGTTGCCGCCTGATAGAGAAAATCCTTTAATTCCTGCCAGGTGCGCAGAGCGACACTGTTCACCGTCGGCAACCTGTAGGGCGGAATTTCCATGATGAAAGGCTCCGGCTTGCCGGCGATGCGCAGGATTTTCAACAGCAGTCCCATACCGAAGACTGCAATAAAACTGCCAACATAGAGAGCAAACAGAATCCAGGGTGCTATAGCTGAGGGGAATAGAATAGCCGTCAGAAATACAAACACCTGTAGACGGGCACTGCAAAGGGTAAATGGGATCAACAGCATGGTGACGACCCTGTTGTAGCGACTCGAAAGAATGCGGGTCCCCATCACCGCCGGTATGTTGCAACCATAACCTAGTAGCAGATTAATGAATGCCTTGCCATCCAGTCCTAACCGATGCATCAGACTATCCATTAAAAATGCAGCGCGTGCCATATAGCCGCTGTCCTCGATAATTGTCATGAAGATAAAGAAAAGAGCAATGATGGGAAAGAAAGAGGTCACTACCCCCATGCCCTGCCAAAGGCCATCGAACAAAAAACTTTGTAGCCAAGTGGGTAATGTAGCAATACTTTGCTGAGCACGCAGCCATGCTTCCGCAGTATCAAACCCCTGGGAAAGAGTCTCCTGTACTGGCACCCCCAAACCATAAATGGCCTGAAACAAAACCAGCATAATTAGCAAAAATAATGGTAATCCAAACCAGCGATGCAACAAAATGCGGTCGATCTTTTCACTACGTGCATCTGGAGGTAACGGTTTCTGATGAGTAGCCTCGAGCACCAGACCACGGGCAGCGTTAAAACGGCATTTTGCACAGCTTACAGGAATTTCCGTACCTGTGTTATTTTCCACCCGTTGACGCCAACTTTTAACGGCCATAGCTACAGCCTGATCCTGGACAGTGTTACTGTTCTTTTCATCTTCCAGCAGACGCATGGCTAGAAAATTGTGATCCAGCTTTTGGAATTCACCACTACGGTCGATCTTCCGGGCAATACTCTTTACTGCTTCTTCCAAAACGGGCGGCCAAGATATATGAGGCGAACGGGGGTGCGCCGGTTTCTTGATAAGCTGGTATAGAGCGCTCTGTAGCTCTGGTAGCCCTTCGCCAGTACGAGCTGAGATAGCTACAACCGGTACACCTAGATGCTCTGATAATACAGGGATATCCAGTTCTGCCCCCTGCTTCCACACCTCATCCATCATATTAACGACTATCACCATGGGCAGACCACTCATTGCCATTTGCAAGGTCAGACCTAGACCACGATAGAGATTCCGGGCATCCAGGATGTTGAGAATAACATCGGGTGGTGTCTTGAGAAAGAAGTTGCGTACCACTTGTTCTTCCTCAGTACTCGGTAACAAGGCATAGGCACCTGGCAGATCAATTAACTGGATCTCGTATTCACCTAGAGTCATGTGACCGTATTTTTTTTCTATCGATACCCCAGGCCAATTGCCTGTACTTTGACTTGATCCAGTCAGAGAATTAAACAGCGTCGTCTTGCCGGTATTTGGGATAGAACTTAGCGCAACAACGACATCTTTATTCTTGCGGATCATCAATCACCTCAATGATAATCTTTTCCGCCTCACCGGAACCCAATACCACAATCTTTTTTTCCTGAAATAATTCAATCAGAATAGGCGGTTTGTTGAGTTCGCGGATTTGAATGACTATGCCAGGGATAATCCCCTGATGTTCCATCTTTTGTTGAAAGGTCTTGCCGCCGGAGAGAGATCGAATCCGGTAATACTGTTCTGTTTTTAATGTCTTTTCGGAAAGCGGCATCGCCACCATCTCACAATCCAGGACATTGACCTCCTCATCCCGTAGGGCAAAATACTGCCCTTGATCAATGGAGACTTCCAAGGTTTCCCCAAAGGGCGCAAGTCGAATGACTCTAAGTCTGGAGCCTGGCAATATACCCATTTGAGCAAGTCGCCGGGCTACTTCTTTATCCTTGCCCAGGGATCGTATGATGCATTCGCTACCCGCTTGTAAGCTTAGACAAGTACTCATGTGTTGGACGAGTTCATTTCTTGTTGTTTCAACACCATGTCTCCTTCGGCAATACCCATATATCGGACAATCTCGTTGCATTTTGCCTGTCGCAGTAAACAAGGTGAACAGTCGAGATAGGTTTTCATAATAATAATTAATTCCAATTTATAAAAAAGGATATCAGACTGATAATATTAATGAAGAGATATTTAATCTATGATTTTTGATTGTTTCCTTTTTGATATTAATTAGGTGAAAATGAGCGCTGGTCACCTGACTTATTGATCTTTAGTCCTTTTATTACCACAAAAGACCCTGCTCCAAAACCATTTTCTATATGCTGGGTATCATTTCCCGGAAAGATCGTTTGCTTGGTCTTAAACTCTCCAAACCCAACTTCACTTAAACAGGCTAAAACCTCTTCTGTTGAGAAAAATTCGGCAATTTTATAAAAATGACTTTTATCTTTGTTACGTCTATATACTTTCCCTAATTCACTATCTTTATCAATAAAACCGATAACAATACAACCATCTTTTTTTAATACACGGAATGCTTCCTGAAAAGATTTTTTCAGATCATCAACAAAACATATCGTGGTAACCATTAAAACAAAGTCAAAAGTATTGTCCGAGACAGGTAAGTCTTCAGCGATACCGGGAAGTACATGGATACCCAGTTTTCTCGCTTTAGCTGCCATTTTTTGCGAAGGTTCAACACCCGTTTTTACCCCTAAAGGAGCCGCGAATTTACCTGAACCCACGCCGACTTCCAGACCTTTACCGTTAGATGGAATAAAAAACTTTAAGGCGCGAAGTTCTGCATCATATTTGGCTTTATTTCTTACAAACCACTCGTCGTATTCTTCGCTAAAATCTTCAAACGGTGCAATCTTTGCCATATCGTTACTCTTCAATAAATAAACCGTGATTATTAAAGTTGACGGTATTTTAGGAGCCTGTCAGGCATTTTTCAGTGCACCAGGCATTTCGGCTAGTTTTTCCTCAGCATGAGAAACAAAAGGAACCCCAGGTTTACCTGTAGCCATTTCAGTACGGCAGAAACAATTAAACGTTTTCGAACCACCTGCCAGCATAGAGACTCTTTCAAATCCTTTCTGCTTTAGAATACGGTAGGCTAAATAACTGCGAAAACCAACCCGGCAGTAAACATAAACTGGCTGTTCTGTTTGAAGTTCATGCAGCCTTGAACGCAGTTTACTTATGGGAATATTAATTGAACCGGGTATGCTCCAGTGTTTAAATTCCTTGGTACTGCGCACGTCAACCAAGACACCGTTTGCTACCTGTTCTGGAAAGTTTTCTGCATACCAGAAATCTAAATCACCACGCAAAAAGTTAGCGGCGATAAATCCAGCCATATTAACCGGGTCTTTCGCCGATCCATAAGGAGGTGCATAGGCCAGTTCAAGATGTTCCAGGTCAAATACTGTCATTCCAGCGCGAATAGCAGTTGCAAATACATCAATACGTTTATCTACACCATCGTAGCCAACTATTTGAACCCCGAGTAACTTACCCGCTTCAGGTTCAAAAAGTAGTTTAATGTGCATCGGTGCGGTGCCTGGATAATACCCTGCATGTCCAGAAGGATGAAGATAGACTTTATGGTAGGCTCGATTCACACGTTGTAAAGTTTTTTCCGATGCACCGGTAGACCCGGCTGTCATATCAAAAACCTTGACAACAGCGGTACCCTGGGTGGATCTGTATTGACTGGCAAGGCCAAAAATATTATCAGCAACAATCCGTCCCTGCCGGTTTGCTGGCCCTGCCAAAGGTAGCTGTGTTGGCTCTCCTGTCACGGTATCTGTGACTTCTACCATATCGCCTGCTGCATAGATATCAGGATCGGAAGTTTGCATATGACTATCTACTTTGATTCCCCCCCTGACACCCATTTCAAGTTTAGCCTCGACCGCGAGTTTCGAAGTGGGTCTGACTCCGATAGCCAGAATAACAAGATCTGCAACTAGTGATTGATCATTATCAAGCACTACATTGACTTTTCCTGCGGCGTCAGTAAACGCCTTAGCAGCATGACCCAAGTGAAGCTGAACCCCCTCGCTTTCCATGTGATAGCGTAAATCACAGGCCATTTCGCAATCAAGTGGTGGCATTAACTGTTTTTGTAACTCTACCAATTCAACGCCCATGTTCCGCTGCCGAAATGCCTCAGCAACCTCAATACCAATAAACCCGCCACCTATAACAATGGCTTTTCGGGCTCCATCATCAATTTCCTGAATAATGGCATCCATATCTGGAATATTTCTAAGCACAAATATTTTTTTATGATCAATTCCAGGAATGGGCGGTTTCAGTGCATCTGCTCCCTGACACAAGACCAGCTTTTCGTAGCTTTCCATATAAGTTCTTTTCTGTTTATGGTCAACCACGGTGAGTTGTTTTAAATGACGGTCAATCTGGGTGACTTCATGACAGGTACGGACATCAATGTTGAGCGTTGCCTTCAGGCTTTTTGGCGTTTGCAGCAATAAAGCTTCGCGATCTTTAATCTCACCACCAATATGATAGGGCAAACCACAATTAGCAAATGAAATAAATTCATCCTTTTCCAGCACTATGATTTCAGCATCTTCGTTGAGCCTTCTAGCACGTGCAGCAGTTGATGCTCCGGCTGCCACACCACCAATTATTACAATTTTCAAAATCAGCTCCTTGGAAACTTTAGTTTAAAAAAAGAACATAAATTCATTTTATTACTGGAATAGCAACAATCACTTCTTTCTTGCATTCAGACACAGTTCAAATCTCTATTTTTCAGCCTTTTCCAATTCTAAAATAGATTTGTTATCTAAAAAACATATACTTCGCGCGTGGTCGTGCGACGTATAGCTAAAGAATCAACCTTTTTGTTGTTTAAAAACCGAAACCAGAAATAACAGCGCACTGGCAATAATAATTAACGGGCCCGCCGGCACACCTGAAATGGCATAAGCGATAACGCCCAGAATACAGGCAAGGCTCCCGGCAATGGTGCTGACAATCGTATACTGCGATAAATTGCTGCTAATATTTTTTGCAGTGCATGCTGGGATTGCCAACAATGCTGCGGTCATCAATCCGCCGACGATGCGTACTCCCAATGCGACGGTCACTGCGATGCAAATCAAATATAAAGCATTACTCAGTTTAAGATTAACGCCACTTGTTTGTGCTAAATCACTGGATATACTGGCCAGTACCATGCTTGCATAAATCTTTTTTACCGTAAAAAACAGCAACAATGAAATGATAACAGTGACTAGAACAGTCATTGAAGATATCTGGGACACATCACCCAGTAAAGCAATATCGATTTCTTCTTTTGGCAGAAACAGAAAAGCGGTCGCCAGGGAGGCAGAAAAAACCACAGCCGTTAGTGCCTCAAGGTGTAAGCGGGTTTTCTGTTCTAGCAGCCATATAATCAACACGCCGAATGCCAAAAACAGAGTGGCACCGAGTGAAACGTCAAAATCATACAACAGTGCCAAAGCAACGCCTGGTAGGGTCAGGTGGCCGAGCGCGCCTCCCATCAAAGCCATACGTTTAGATAGCATCAGAGAGCCCAAATAACCCGCAATGGCTCCAATCGTTCCACTCAATATCAATGCAAGTAAAATTTCTGTAGTCATGGCTCACCTATGCTGATGTTTGTAGAATTTAATTCCCGTACCGTATAGTGTTTTAAGTTGTTCGGGGGTCAACACCTCATACGGTTTACCCATACACATTTGTTGCTTATTCAAACAGATTACCTGAGTTGCATATTCCCAGACTATATTCAGATCATGTGTGACCAGTAAAATAGTCAGGTTCTGGTTTTGCCAGAATTTATGTAACAAACTGTAAATGGTCTCTTCACCGCCGATGTCAATGCCGGAAGTAGGTTCGTCCAGAATCAAAACATCAGGATTATCAAGCAAGGCCCAGCCAATCAACATGCGTTGAAACTGTCCGGTTGAAAGTTCGCTGAATTGATGACTTAAAAGACTTTCGTCTAGCCCAACGTCAGCAATCATCGACTTGATGGTATTTGAATCCGACGTTTTGAAGGCATAGAATTCCTCAATATTCAAGGGAGGAAGGTTTTGTCGCTGCACGAATTCTTGCGGCGGAAGATAACTGATTTTCTGTGCATTCCATGAAACTGATCCCTGATACGGCAGCAAATTTTGTAATGCTCTGAGCAAAGTGGTTTTACCGGCACCGTTCGGACCCAGAATAATCAGGATATCTCTTTTCTCAACTGTGAAGGATAGATCACTGATAATTCGATTGCCTTCATACGCTACTTGAAGATTGCTGACTGTTAATACTACGTTTTTATTAACCATTTACCCCCCCTAAATCAGGTTCAATCCTACAAAACGCAATTGTACATATCTTGTTCTCTATTGCATGAATAATCCAGTTATAAATATAAATAAAATGAAAGATCATTTTAACTGAAGGGAATAGCAAAATAGTTTGCAAGTATTAAGAGTTTTATAATATTGTAAAGCTTAAGCATAACGAAATCTTTCGCGTGGTTGATATGAAAAATTCAATAGCATCCCGAACTTCATTGTTTTTACAATGAATAACATAATATGCGACATTAAAGATCACTCACTCGCTGATGCGGGACGAAATCGTATCGACTGGGCGTGGGCAGAAATGCCGGTGTTGCGAACGTTACAAGAACAATTTGCCCACGAACAACCTTTAGCCGGTGTACGCATTAGCGGCTGCCTGCATATCACAACAGAAACTGCCAACCTGGCCCGTACATTAAAAGCAGGTGGTGCTGATCTAACGTTATGCGCCAGTAATCCACTTAGTACGCAGGATGATGTCGCAGCCGCTCTGGTTGAACACTATGGAATTCCTACTTTTGCCGTTCGGGGAGAGGATGACGCACGCTATTATCGTCATATTTCTGCTGCCCTAGATCACCGCCCTCAATTAACAATGGATGATGGCGCTGACCTGGTGAGTGAATTGCATAAAAATCGTAGTGATTTATTGTCTGAAGTCATCGGGGGAACCGAGGAAACCACTACCGGTGTAATTAGGTTACGCGCCATGGCGGCTGATAATGCGCTTGCATTTCCGGTTGTTGCCGTCAACGATGCAATGACCAAGCACCTGTTTGATAACCGTTACGGCACCGGTCAAAGCACTCTGGATGGTATTATTCGGTCAACCAATATTCTCCTCGCAGGAAAAACCTTTACGGTAGCCGGTTATGGATGGTGCGGGAAGGGAATAGCAATGCGTGCTAAAGGCCACGGCGCCCTTGTTATCGTTACCGAAGTAAACCCGCTTAAAGCATTGGAGGCCGCAATGGATGGATTTCGAGTAATGCCCTTGCTGGAAGCGGCCGCCTGTTCGGATTTTATCGTGTCAGCAACAGGTGATAAACATGTTATTGACCGTTCGCATTTTCAAGTCATGAAAGACGGCTGTGTTATCGCTAATTCCGGTCATTTCAATGTTGAGATTAACATCCCTGCATTGCAGGAACTGGCGAAAAAGACATACCGACCGCGCCAATTTATCGAAGAATATCAGCTAGCAGATGGACGCAGGATTCGTTTGTTAGCAGAAGGCAGGCTAGTTAATCTTGCCGCAGCTGAGGGCCACCCGGCTACAGTCATGGATATGAGTTTCGCCAACCAGGCATTAAGCATCGTTTACTTATGGAACAATGGAAAAAACCTAGAAAACAAGGTTCACCCTGTTCCTAACAGTATTGATGACAAAGTTGCTGTCATGAAACTTGCGGCCATGGGGATTAGCATTGATACCTTGACTCAGGAACAGCAAGCTTATCTGACTTCATGGAAAGAAGGCACATAATCATGTCACATTCTAAATCGCAGTAATCAGGAGTTTAAACTAATGAAAATTGCAGTAGCAAGCCAAAATCGAAGAGAAATTACCGATCATACGGGGAGGTGCAGGAAATTCTGGATCTATGAAATAGAAAACGGAACGATTGCAAACAAAGAGTTATTAGAGTTGGCTAAGGAACAATCTTTTCATGATAGTTCACCTCAAGACCCTTCACCATTAGACGATATTCAGGCTCTTATTGCTGGAGGTATGGGCACAGGTTTAGTGCGTCGACTTGAAAATATGGGTATTGAACCGTTAATCACAACGGAAACTAATCCCGATAAGGCTGTAGAGGATTACCTGAAGGGAACACTGGTCACCCGACCGGCTGAACCTCATGAGCATGGTCATAAACATGCCAGGTAATTCCATGCTGATATGATTGTTTTCGCACCTGTACCCTCAAGACGCCTCGGTCGCAGTTTAGGCATCAATAATATTCCACCTAAACACTGCTGCTCTTATTCCTGTATTTATTGTCAGGTGGGGCCGACAAAGGCAACGGAAATAGAGTCTCGTGTATTTTATAAGCCGGAACATATTTTCAATGAAGTCAAGACCCGTGTGACAAAACTTAAGGAAAAACAAGAGCCGATTGATTATTTAACTTTTGTACCTGATGGAGAACCTACGCTTGATGATAATCTGGGTAAAACGATTGAACTGTTACGTGATCTGGATATTAAAATCGCCATCATCACCAATGGTTCGCTTATCTGGCGAAAAAATGTCCGGGAAACACTGCAAATGGCAGATTGGGTTTCACTTAAAATAGATAGCGTCAATCAATCACTATGGCAACGAATTAATCAGCCCGATAAACACTTAAACTTACAGAAAATATTATTGGAAATATTATCTTTTGCTGAAGATTTTGACGGCTTTTTAGCAACTGAAACCATGTTACTCGAAGGACTCAATACCGATGACGCAAACATAGCCGAATTGGTGGAATTTTTACAACAACTTGCGCCAAATAAAGCCTATCTGGCTATACCCACACGCCCGACAGCAGAACAAGGAATTTATGCCCCTGATGCAGATAGTCTCAATCATATTTATCAAACGGTAAACCAAGGCATTCCCGAAGTTGAGCTGCTGCCTGGCTATGAAGGTAACGCATTTGCTTCCAGCGGTGATCCGGTAAAAGATTTACTGGCTATTACGGCAGTTCACCCTATGAGAAAAGAGGCAGTACAGACCTTGCTGAAAAAGACAAAAACAAATTGGGATATTGTTCAAAAACTTATTAAGGAAAACAGACTCCGGGAAACAGAATATAACGGAAATACCTTCTATCTTAGGGCGTATGAGCAAACATTTAAGTCAAACACTGATTAATGCTCCCCACTAATTTTCTGTTCGCAGGGAAAAGATAACAAATGCCAAGATGCAAGATGATGGAGATTTAATGTGTGGATTAGTTTAAAAGAGATGCATGTCGGCGACACCGGCCGTGTCGTAGAATTTGACAAAAGCTTCCTGCCTTACCGGCAAAAGATGCTGGCAATGGGACTGACACCGGGAACAGAGTTTACTGTTATTCGTATTGCACCTTTAGGTGACCCGGTAGTGATTCGGGTGCGCGGCACCGATCTTAGTTTGCGCCAAAATGAAGTCGCTGCAATACGGATAGAACGTTTGCAGCGTCAGCCTGCAACTCGGAAAGTTGATTCATTCAAGGAAGAAGTGACAGTCGCGGTGATCGGCAACCCCAATTGCGGCAAAACCACTTTATTCAACGGCCTGACGGGTTCCAGACAACATGTCGGGAATTGGGCCGGAGTCACGGTAGAACAGAAAATCGGACAGTATCGTTATGATAATAAAGTGATCAAAGTCGTCGATTTACCTGGCATCTACAGTCTTGATGTGAATGAGCATTCAACATCGCTGGATGAAAAAATAGCGAGAGATTTTATTCTATCGCAACAGGCCGACTTGATTATCAATATCGTTGATACCACTCACCTTGAGCATAATCTATATCTCACCACACAATTACTGGAAATGCGTATCCCTGTACTGGTTGTGCTTAATAATATGGATGATGCAACCGGCCGGGATATCAAGATAGATAGTGATGAAATAGCCCGGCGACTGATGTGTCCACTGGTGTCTTTAGTCGCAACACAAACACAGGATGTAAATGCACTTAAGTCAACGATAAACCAGTTGGCGGAAATCAGAGATCTTTCTTCTACTCCGGTGAAATACCCGGAAGAAATTGAAGCCGCAATTAATCAGCTAACGCCTCTACTTGAAAAACAATTGAAAAATAAATCGATTAACCCACAATGGATAGCCGTCAAATTACTGGAAAAAGATGGTTTTGCCATCAGTCTGTCGGATGATGTCCTACAACAGGCTGCTCATGATTGTTATCAAACTATCGAAACCAATACCGGAGAAGAGGCCGATATTTTAATCGTCGATAGTCGCTATAGTTTTATCAATACTTTGACCCGAGATACACTGACACAACAATCTGAACTAGGTAAAAAATTATCCGATAGCATAGACAAAGTTGTGTTAAACCGTTTTCTAAGCATTCCTATCTTCTTCGGTGTCATGTATTTGATGTTTACCTTTACCATCAAATTAGGTCGGGCTTTCAAACCTTTCTTTATTAACTTTGCGCAGGCTGTTTTTGTCGATGGTACCGAAGATTTGCTAGGCTTATTGGATAGTCCACAGTGGTTTATTACCCTGCTTTCCGGCGGTGTGGGCAATGGTATCCGTGAAGTGCTGGCCTTTGTACCGATTC
>WTAG01000692.1 GCA_013139755.1 Methylomarinum sp.
GTTCTCGCCTGATTTAAACCTAGGGATTGGGCTTTAGTTATCCACAATGGTGGAATTAATGCAGGGCTAGTAATCACCAAATCTGCCGCTAAAAACTCTGCGGCTTGTGTACTCATGGTTCTATGCAAACGGTCTGCAAATAAACTAATCGCAGTGGAACTGGTGACAGCTATCATTAAAGCCATAACTAAAATAGTCAGTTCACCACTGCGACCATCACGGATCAACAAACGTAATGCCAACAGAAAACGACTCATAACATGCGCCCAGCTTCCAGTTTAATCGTGCGTTGGCAACGTACTGCCAGTGCATTATCGTGTGTTACTAGCACTAAGGTAGTTTGCTTTTCTTTATTTAACTGAAATAGCAAGTCAATAATATATTCACCTGTTTTACTGTCTAAATTTCCTGTGGGTTCATCGGCAAATAAAATAGCGGGTTCTGTCACAAAAGCCCGTGCTAAAGCTACACGTTGTTGCTCTCCCCCTGATAGTTTCATCGGTGTATGGGTTAATCTATGGCTTAGCCCTACTCTACCTAATAATTTTTCTGCCGCCTTTTTTGCATTTTTATCACCTCTTAACTCCAGTGGTAACATGACATTTTCTAATGCGGTTAAACCTGGCAATAATTGAAATGATTGAAATACAAACCCGACCAACTGATTTCGCAATTCTGCCCGTCCATCTTCATTCATCGTAGTTAAATCCTGACCTTTTAATTTAACCAAGCCTTCTGTGGGCGTATCTAAACCCGCTAACAAACTCAGTAAGGTGGATTTTCCTGAACCTGAAGCGCCTACAATCGCTATACTTTCACCTTGTTCAATACTTAAATCTACAGATGACAAAATACACAAAGGTTCATCCGATGTGGACACTGTTTTCCCCAGGTTTTCTGTTTCAATCATATTTACGTGAGTTTCTGACATGCTTAGAGTTTATTTTGTGTTGATAATGACATTATTTTCAACAACACTGATGGCAAAATCAATCGTTGTCTTAGGTGACAGTATAAGTGCTGCTTATGGCTTAGAGACTAAAAAAGGTTGGGTTAATTTATTACAGCAAAAATTACAGCAGCAAAATAAACCCTATATTATTTTTAATGAAAGCATCAGTGGCGATACCTCTGCTGGAGGCTTGGCGCGTATAGATGATGCTTTAGCTCTACATAAACCCGAATTAATCTTATTAGAACTAGGTGCTAATGATGGTTTGCGCGGTTTATCCCCAAAACAAATGAAACTTAATTTGGCAGAAATCATTCATCGCTCTCAGGAGGCTGGCGCCAAAGTCTTATTGTTAAATATGCGCATCCCACCTAACTACGGCAAACGTTATGTAGATATGTTTTACAATATTTATCCACAGCTAGCAAAAGAATTAAATATCCCCTTTGTACCTTTTATTTTAGAAGAAGTGGCTTTAGTCAAAGATTTAATGCAAAAAGATGGCTTTCACCCCAATGCAAAAGCACAACCTATTATTGCTAATAAAATATGGCAGTACCTATTGCCTATTTTAGAGCTATAATTAACGGCTACTCCCTACCGTGAACATATTGAGGAAAAATGTCTGTTTTAACACTTAAAAAAGCAAATCAAATCATCAATGGTGCTTTAGCAAAAGCACGACAACTTAACCTTGCTCCCTTAACGGTTGTGGTTTTAGATGAAAATGGTTTATTAAAAGCCCTGCAAAGAGAAGACGGTGCCAGTATCTTAAAAAAAGATATAGCCATTGCAAAAGCATGGGGAGCCGTTAATATGAAAATGTCATCACGTAGCTTAGGCGTGGTAGCAGAACAACGCCCTGACTTTATGAATGCCTTAGTGAACATTGCTGATGGGAAAGTAATGCCTGTTCCTGGTGGAGTACTCATTAAAGATGAAAATAACCACATTATTGGATCTATTGGTATTAGTGGTGATGTCTCTGATCAAGACGAACGCAGTGCCGTTGCAGGTATTAAAGACGCCGGACTTATTGCCGGAATTTAAACCTAACTATCAGAATTTCGTGCCCATCTTGGGTCTGATGGGCACGAAAGAATCTTTGCCCATCTTACAGCCAACCGCTTTATTTTACCTCTTCTACAACCTTAGGCATTTCTGACGTTGCTTTTTCTGTTGTTACTTCTACTACCTGCTCAACTTTAGCTTGTTGCTTTTCTTTATTAGCTTCACCAAACATCACCGCAGATACCATAAATAAAACACTTGAAAGCACAATAATTGGCATACGCGTTGGCTTTTCCATCCAAAACATAATCCAATTCGGCTTAATCATTCCTACAATGAGAAAACCTATCGCTAAAACCAGTATATTAATCGACCAAACCATCATAAATATTTTCCTTTGTTTCTTACAATTACCAAAGATATACATTATTCTTAGTTAAGTCATTTTTTGCAACAAAAGAGGAAAATCTTATGGAAGTTTTTGCGTTAGTCGTTTTTGGTTTTGCCATTTTAATGGTCTTTATGAGTGTTAAATCAGTACCTCAGGGTATGGAATATACTGTGGAAAGGTTTGGTCGATATACCAATACTTTAACCCCCGGCCTTAACATCATCATGCCAATCATCGATAGAATTGGTAATAAACTCACCATGATGGAACAGGTTAGAGACGTCCCCTCTCAAGAAATTATTACCAAAGACAATGCCATGGTCACTGTTGATGGCGTGGTTTTTTTCCAGATTATGGATGCAGCCAAAGCCTCTTATGAAGTGAATGATCTTGAAATAGCCGTTCTAAACTTGGTAATGACTAATATTCGTACAGTCATGGGTTCTATGGATCTGGATGAGCTGTTATCAAAAAGGGATGAGATTAATGCACGTTTATTAAGTGTAGTTGATGATGCCACCACCCCTTGGGGAATAAAAGTTACTCGAATCGAAATTAAAGATATTGCGCCACCTAGAGATTTGGTAGAAGCCATGGGCAGACAAATGAAAGCTGAACGACTAAAAAGAGCCTCAATTCTTGAAGCAGAAGGTTTAAGACAAGCTGAAATTTTACGGGCGGAAGGTGAAAAGCAGGGTGCAATTTTAGATGCGGAAGGTCGAAAAGAAGCAGCCTTCAGAGATGCTGAAGCCAGGGAACGTTTAGCTGAAGCTGAAGCCACAGCTACTACTATGGTATCTGAGGCTATCTCAAAAGGTGACATACAAGCCATTAACTATTTTGTGGCGCAAAAATATATTGAATCCTTAAAAGACATTGCTTCTGCAGATAACAGCAAATTAATCCTTATGCCTTTAGAAGCCAGCAGTGTCATTGGTGCACTAGGTGGTATTGGTGAGCTGGCAAAAGAAGCCATGGCTAAAAAAGGATAACAAATGACCGACATAGTAATTGTCTTTTGGTATTGGTGGGTATTAGCCGTATTTCTATTAGGTGTAGAAATACTGGCACCAGGATTCTTCTTTTTATGGCTATCACTCTCCGGGTTTGTTGTTGGTTCACTGTTACTGCTTGTGCCTATGACCAGTCTAGAACTGCAACTGTTAATCTTTGCCGGTTTATCAATCATCTCCATTCTTGTCTGGCGACGTTATGGTATTCAACACCGACCAACAACAGACCATCCTTTACTCAATCAACGTGGCGCTCAATATATAGGCAGAACTTTTTCTCTGATTGAACCCATTAAAAATGGGCGCGGGAAAATAAAAGTGGATGATTCAATCTGGACAGTACAAGGTGAAGACTGCCCCTTAGAGACCACAGTTGAGGTGACTGCGGTTAATGGGGTTTTGTTTGAGGTTAGGTTAGTAAAAAAAGCATTATAAAACTCTTTTTAATCAGTATAAATTTTATGGAAAAGTATTTTTTATAAATGCTTTTCCTCATATTTATTTGCTTTTATATAAAATATTATATAAGATTTTCACCCAATCTGTAAAGATCGAGTAAAACAATGACATTACAATTTTATGAAAGTCCATTTCATGCAACAGAAACGCCCGAAATTGCAAACAATATGGTTTTACGAGCTGACATTATGATTATGATTAGAGATATTATTGATCGTAAACACTGGACTCAACAACAAGCAGCTAATGAACTATGTATTAGTCAACCTCGTGTATCCGATCTCATAAATGGAAAAATAGAAAAATTTACATTAGATTTTTTAATTACTATTCTTAATTCCTTAGGTTTTAAAGCTCGCTTTTCTTTTGGCGATATTGATAATGCTAGTATCAGTATCAAACACTCTAAAGATGACTCTATTTAATTTTTTTCAACTTATCTTTTAGCTCTTTAAATCTTGCTTCTACCGTTTTCATTGCTTGTTTATCAACTCCATTCGTTGTTTTTTCAAAGGAATGGAGTACAACAACCATATCTAAATATTTGGCAATATAAACACATCTAAATGCTGGACTTCCATTTATTTTTAATTCAATAATACCTGCCCCAATGCTATTTAATGCGGTTATCTGTAAAAATGGTTTCTTATTTCCTTGAATTGCTCTTAAACTTGTTCCGAATTCAAATTGTATCTCTTTAGGTAAGTTTTTGTATTCTTTATCAGCAGCTTTATTCACAAAGGTAAATTTCTTTTCTTTCACTCTAACCTCTTATTTAACTGTTTATTAAATATTTGAACACATGTTTTTATTAGATATTTAGGTTTATCAAACAGAAATAGCCGCCTTAATATGATCGTGTGCCTGATAGTCTACTATTTCAAAATCATCAAATTCATAATCAAAAATAGAATCAGGTTGACGCTTAATTTTTAATTTTGGTAATTCATAAGGTTGACGAGTGAGTTGTAAATTTGCTTGTTGTTGATGATTTAAGTACAAATGCACATCCCCCCCCGTCCAAATAAAATCACCAACCTCTAAATCACACTGCTGAGCCACCATATGCGTCAATAAAGCATAACTAGCTATATTGAACGGCAAACCTAAAAACGTGTCACAGCTGCGCTGATAGAGCTGACAAGAGAGCTTTCCATTGGCAACATAGAACTGAAAAAAGGCATGGCAGGCGGGTAAAGCCATTTTTCCGTTTTTTACATTTTCTTGAGGACTCATTGATTCATCGGGTAAATCAGCTACATTCCAGGCGGTAACTATAATTCGTCGACTATTTGGGGTTTCTTTTAATTGTTTTATGATGGTGGCTACCTGATCAATACTTTGACCTTCTGGCGTTGGCCATGATCGCCATTGATGTCCATAGACAGGCCCTAGTTCACCATCAGCATCTGCCCATTCATCCCAAATTTTTACCCCATGCTGTTTTAAATAAGCAATATTGGTGTCACCTTTTAAAAACCACAGTAATTCATGAATGATTGATTTTAAATGTACTTTCTTGGTAGTGACTAAAGGAAAACCTTGTTGCAAATCAAAGCGCATTTGATGAGCAAAAATAGACAAAGTACCACTGCCTGTTCGGTCGCCCTTTTGAACACCTTCTTTGAGTATTTTATCGAGTAAATCTAAATAAAGTTTCATGCAGGTTTTTTATGTGCGTAAAAGAATAACAATCCACCAATTAGGATCATAGGTGTGGATAAGATTTGCCCCATGGTTAGCCAATCCAATGCCAGATACCCCAAATGAGCATCTGGCATACGGAAAAATTCAACAAAAAACCGAAAACAACCGTAAAGAAATAAAACCAGGCCTGTTGGCGCCATAACAGGTCGTTGTTTTGCTGTATAAATCCACAGGATAATAAATAACACTAATCCTTCTAACAAAGCTTCATAAAGCTGTGAAGGATGTCTGGCTATTGGTCCACCATTTGGGAAGACCATTGCCCAAGGCACATCAGTGGTTCTTCCCCATAGTTCTGCATTAATAAAATTACCGATACGTCCCATTCCTAAACCTATAGGTGTTAACGGGGAGATAATATCTGTTAATGCCAGCATGGTGCAGTTATGTTTTTTTGCAAACCACCACATAGCAATAAATACACCTAACATGCCACCGTGAAACGACATCCCCCCTTCCCAGATTTTAAACAGTATCAAGGGGTCTTTTATAAATGCGCTAAAGTTATAAAATAAAACATACCCTATTCTTCCACCTAAAATAACCCCGAGAGCGCCGTAATATACCAAGTCTTCTATGGCTTGTGGCTTAATAGGCGAGTATGGCTTTGCTGCTCTCTTACTGCCTAGTAACCAGACAGCAGCAAAGCCGATTAAATACATCAGACCATACCAATGAATTTTTAAAGGCCCAAGCGCAAGGGCAACCGGATCTATTTGAGGATAAGTAATCATGCTAAGTGGAGAGTTAAAATTTAAATAAGAAAACAACTGACTTGTTGATAAGTTATGCGTGTATTTAGTTTTGAAATTATTGCCGAGAAAAAATTCATTTTAACTTCTCCTTACCCAACCCTCCCCATCAAGGGAGGGCTTTTAAATACCTGTTCTCAGTAACAGGTACCACTATTACAATAATGATTTAGTAAGGACAAGTTTTAATCAAAAAATTTAAACGTCTAAGTTAGTAACATCCAAGGCATTTTTAACAATAAAGTCTCGACGAGGCTCAACTACATCACCCATTAGTGTGGTAAAAATCTCATCAGCCGCAATCGCATCTTCAATCTTTACCTGTAACATACGACGACTATTGGAATCTAATGTCGTTTCCCATAGTTGTTCTGGATTCATTTCCCCCAAACCTTTATAACGCTGGATATGTTGTCCTTTTTTAACCTCTCTCATCATCCATTCAAAGGCTTGTTTAAAGTTATCAACATGCTGCTGTCTTTCTCCCATGCGCATCACTGATTGTTCAGAAAATAGTCCGACTGTGTCTTTTGCATACCTGGCAATCTTTAAATAGTCTTTACCAGAGAAAAAAGTAGGATGAAATACAAAAGTCTTAGTAATACCATTCTTTCTTTTATCCACAACGACACTAAAATCTTCACTGTCTGTATATTTCAACTCAATTGAATAAACCGCTTTACTGCCGTTTTCATTAAGTCGTTGCTCTAAATGATTAAACCACCCCGTCATTTTTTCCTGATTTTGTTTAATATCTTCATTCAGAGGGGGTAGATATGTCATCTCCTCTAGGAAGACATCATCATATCGTCTCGTTAGGCGGTTAATCACTGCTGTTACTTCAGCATATTCAGTAGCTAGCTTTTCTAAACCTTGTCCTTGAATAACAGGCGTTGATTCATCTGTTTGTAACTGTGCTTTATCTAGTGCAAGTTGAATAAGGTACTCATTTAATCCGGCATCATCTTTTACATAATGCTCTTGCTTGCCCTTTTTGATTTTATACAAAGGCGGTTGAGCAATATACACATAGCCTTTTTCTATTAATTCAGGTAATTGTCTATAGAAAAATGTCAATATCAAGGTACGAATGTGTGATCCATCAACATCCGCATCGGTCATGATGATAATGCGGTGATAACGTAATTTTTCGATATTATATTCATCTTTACCAATACCGCAGCCTAAAGCAGTGATCAGGTTACCTACCTCGTCCGATGAAATCATTTTATCGAAGCGAGCTTTTTCTACGTTAAGAATTTTCCCTTTCAAAGGTAATATCGCTTGCGTGCGTCTATCTCTGCCTTGTTTGGCAGAACCGCCCGCTGAGTCCCCTTCCACTATGAACAATTCTGAAAGCGCAGGATCTTTTTCCTGACAATCTGCTAGCTTTCCAGGTAAACCGGCGATATCCAATGTCGTTTTACGACGCGTCATTTCGCGTGCTTTACGTGCTGCATCACGTGCTCTGGCAGCATCTATAATTTTATTAACGATAGTTTTAGCTATTTGAGGCTGTTCTAACAAGAATTCCTGTAACTTTTCGTTCATAGTTGATTCAACTAAAGGTTTAACTTCAGAAGAAACTAATTTATCTTTGGTTTGTGATGAAAACTTAGGATCAGGCACTTTAACCGATAACACTGCCGTTAACCCTTCTCTGGCATCATCACCTGTTGTCGATACTTTTTCTTTTTTAGCTAAACCACTGGCTTCAATATACTGATTAACCGTACGTGTCAAAGCACCTCTAAATCCTGCTAAATGACTACCGCCATCTCGTTGGGGAATGTTATTGGTGTAGCAAAAGATATTTTCTTGATAAGAATCATTCCATTGCATCGCCACCTCAACAGTGACGCCTTCTTTTTCAGTGATAAAGTAAAAAACATCTTCAAATAAAGGTGTTTTGTTTTTATTTAACTGTTGAACAAAGGCTTTTATCCCTCCTTCAAATTCAAATATATCTTCTTTATCAGTACGCTCATCTTTTAATGAAATTCTCACCCCTGAATTTAAAAAAGATAATTCCCTAAGACGTTTCGCTAAAATATCGTAATGAAATTCAACATCAGTAAATATCTCTTTACTAGGTAAAAAATTAATTAAAGTACCTGTCCCTTCTGCATCGGCTACAGCTTCTAATGGTGCAACGGGTTCACCTAATTTATATTTTTGTTTATGTAACTTGCCATGCTTACGTATCTCAAGCATCATTTCTTCAGACAATGCATTTACAACTGATACACCTACACCATGCAAACCACCAGATACTTTATAAGCATTGTCATCAAATTTACCGCCCGCATGTAACACTGTCATGATTACTTCGGCTGCTGAGCGCCCTTCTTCTTCATGTATATCAACAGGAATTCCCCGTCCATCATCTAAAACAGACACGGAGCCATTTTCATGAATAATGACATCGACACCTTTACAAAACCCAGCTAATGCTTCATCTATCGAGTTATCCACAACCTCAAATACCATGTGATGCAGACCTGAGCCATCATCAGTATCACCTATATACATGCCAGGTCTTTTTCTTACGGCGTCTAAACCCTTTAATACCTGGATATTTGAACTATCGTATTCTTGGTTGTTATCACTCATATTATTTCCATTTTATGTTCCACGTGGAACAAGAACTATTTTGTATTGCATGTTTCACGTGGAACATGCGCTAGTTTTTTTAATATTTATATCACCATGTTCCACGTGGAACACTTTGTAATTTTGAATCTGAGATAAATCTCCAAAATTGGAAAGTTCAGTTGTCGTCATAAAAACCTGACAATCTAACTCAGATAAAAAGGTTAAT
>WTAG01000250.1 GCA_013139755.1 Methylomarinum sp.
GTGTTAAGCATACCGCCAGCGTTCAATCTGAGCCATGATCAAACTCTTCAGTTTATATCAGTTTGATACTAAATAAGATTAGTATCCAATCTTGGCTCGACCATTTTGATTGAGATAATCAACCAAACCTTCTTATTGACGTTTTATATGACGTTAATCATTTAGACGTAAATAAATGTGTCGAATATTTTTTAAACAGTCTAAAATATCCAGCACAAGTACCTACACAAATTATTTCGATTTAATTTTTAAAGAGCGGAAGACCGAAGCCTTCGTACCGGACTAGCCGGTCAGGACCGAAGCCCTGTTGAGTTCGACTATTATACAGAGTCAAAACCCGTTGTCAACATCCTTTTTAATTTATTTTTTTAATCCGTTTCAGTCAAAGTCCGAAGACAAAAAAGAAACAAAATCAAAACAATCACCACTTCATCCTGAAGTGTTTCGGTAGTTAACAATCAACCCCGAAGAGCTGGCCATTATACAACCTCACATCCTTTTGTCAAACTTTATTTTTCAGAAAAACTTTTTCAAACCTCAATCAAAAAAAACAAATCATCGACCAAGAAAAAAGCCTCCCTCCAAATAACCCCCCGCTTCCTGCGGTTTCAATGTTGTAACAACGTTGAAAGAAGGGCGCATTCTACAGCACCCTCAGCTTTCGTCAAGCTTTTATTTACAAGATCCCCAACCAATACAATCAAAGTAAAAGTAAAAGTAAGCTATTGATTACAATTGATTTATCTATGCACCCTCATTATTTTGCATTTGATACTTAGCGATTGATGCTATTTCTTCATCAGGATCATTCACTAATAAAAAAAGACCATAACCTCGCTTTACGACTACATACCTAACAAAATCATGTGAATCACCAACAAGCACATCTAGAACCCGGTTACTATCGGTATATTTAGCTACTGTCGCACGAACACGCCAACTATCATCATTAACTAATGCCTCGTGCCCTACATTTTTTTGTGCTACAGCCGCCCTTACCAGTGCGGACTTATCATTTACCAACTTTTTTAAGGCAAAACACAAATCGACCGCTTCCAACCGAATATATTCTTCCTTTTCTTTAAAAATAGTCAACTCATCATATTCTTTACCAGCAATTACAATTGTACTCATTTATTTAACTCACCCAGTTAACCATAGCTCTATTCTAGCTTAGAAAAATTCTTTAATCCCTTGTTATTTCAGAATATGTGATTCATATCATTATTTAATAATGCGGAGGAACCTCGACCCCCTGAGCAATTCCCTCAGGCTCTGCCATATTTTTCATTCGCTCACCCAGCACCCGATAAGCTTCTTCCAAACGATAAATTTGTTTTTGTTGCTCACTAACAATCACATTTAATTCCTGGAGCAAATCATCTTGATATGAAATCTTTATCTCTAACTCTGTTATTCGATCTTTACCCATCCCACCCTTCTTTAACACTTTCGTTATTCAAAATAAATATTGCCCCGCATATTTAGTCGCGTCAATTTAAACAATTCAATCACTCACTATAAAAATACGCTATACCCTATAATAAACAAACTATTTTGCATATTCCAACATTACAATGTCTATACTACTTTTTTCATTACGCGGCGTACCTGAAGATGAAGCCGACGAAATAAGAGAACTTTTAACTAAAAATAATTTAGAGCATTACGAAACTTCTGCTGGAAACTGGGGGATATCAATGCCTGCGATTTGGCTGAAAAATCCGAATGACATTAACACAGCACAACAACTCCTTAGTGAATACCACCATCACCGAGCTGTCACTCAACGCGAAATATACAATCAATTAAAAAAAACACGGCAGAACAAACGATTAATCCACAGCATCAGGGAAAACCCACTTCGGTTTATTTCCTACCTAGCCGCCATTTCTTTTATACTTTATTTATGCGTCAAAATTATTTTTGAATTTGGTTTTTAATGCCACTCAAAACCAAGTAAGACAGTTTTATCTTTATACAGACTAGCTACAACGAATTGACAAGCAAGAAACATCATCCTGCTCTTGATTGTGATCCATAAATTCCATTACATTATCTTTTAAAATTGCAACTTGTTCCATTACTTGGCCTTGCAACAAAACATCGAGTAAACGTTGCTCACCAAAGACCTCATTATCCATACCAATAACATCAGTTACGCCATCCGTGTAAGAAAATAACTGACATGGCTCAGTCCAAACCCATGTTTCAACACTATCATCAAAATCATCATCCTTTAAAACACCTGAAAATACATGCCTAGACTTAAAACCATGAGTAATCTCTTTATTATCGTTAACCACCATTAATTCCGGTAACCCACCATTCCAAACATGCATGGTTTTAGCATGGTCATCCAACATACCTACAGCTAATGCAACAAACCGACCATTTGGCATATCTGTCCTTAACTTTAAATTTATTTCTTTGGCTATACTGGAAACTGAAAGCGACTTATCTGTCATCGATTGAAAAACCTGATTAACGATAATTGTTGGTAATGATGCCGCCAATCCATGCCCCATTGAATCTGCAACGATAAAATACAGACACCCTTTACCATTACGCTTAACAGCAATCAAATCACCGCTAAAGCGCTTAGAGGGTAACACCCAATATTTTACCGCCTCATCCTTAAGCGCATCCCGCTTAATTAAATTATCAAAGATATCCTTAGCAAAGACCTGTTCA
>WTAG01000408.1 GCA_013139755.1 Methylomarinum sp.
GTGTTAAGCATACCGCCAGCGTTCAATCTGAGCCATGATCAAACTCTTCAGTTTATATCAGTTTGATACTAAATAAGATTAGTATCCAATCTTGGCTCGACCATTTTGATTGAGATAATCAACCAAAACTTCTTATTGACGTTTTATATGACGTTAATCATTTTGACGTAAATAAATGTGTCGAATATTTTTTAAACAGTCTAAAATATCCAGCACAAGTACCTACACAAATTATTTCGATTTAATTTTTAAAGAGCGGAAGACCGAAGCCTTCGTACCGGATTAACCGGTCAGGACCGAAGCCCCGTTGAGTTCGACTATTATACAGAGTCAAAACCCGTTGTCAACATCCTTTTTAATTTATTTTTTTAATCCGTTTCAGTCAAAGTCCGAAGACAAAAAAAGAAACAAAATCAAAACAATCACCACTTCATCCTGAAGTGTTTCGGTAGTTAACAATCAACCCCGAAGAGCTGGTCATTATACAACCTCACATCCTTTTGTCAAACTTTATTTTTCAGAAAAACTTTTTTAAACCTCAATCAAAAAAAACAAATCATCGACCAAGAAAAAAGCTCCCCTCCAAATAACTCCCCGCTTCCTGCGGTTTCAATGTTGTAACAACGTTGAAAGAAGGGCGCATTCTACAGTACCCTCAGCTTTCGTCAAGCTTTTATTTCAACAAATATTTGAAACCACCCCCAATCAATACCTATCTTATTGTTTTAACCAAGAATTCATAACATAACCTTATTAGTTTGCATTCGGGCTCCTTACACTCATAAGGCTATTACTCAGAATAGATTGGTAATATTTACCATATTGACTTAGTATTTGTTTATAGCACTAACTACTTTTGTAGCCTGTATTAATTCAAATTTTAGCCTTTAAGCAATCCCTCTAAATATGCTTTCATTTAAAAACATTTCTTTACCCAGAAAACATAAAGTCCGTATCAAACGTTGGTTTTTGGGGCGAGAATATCGTCATATGGCTAAAATTAGTCGACACTTTAAAATCACAAATGATTCAGACCCAGCAATTATTTGGAAAAAAGAAACTCTTTGTACTTTATTACCCCTACCCAGGGCCGTTAATTCATTTAATGGCAAGACTGCCTATATTGTTGCTTCAGGTCCATCTATCAATGATGTCGATATCACTCTTCTAGATAATAAATTTACTTTTGGGGTTAATGGTTCCATTATGAAATTCATTGACACCCCTGTATCACCATATTTCTACGTTATAAGTGACGAAGACTTTATATACAATCGTCCACATCTTTTACCTTTTATTCTTAATAAAAATTGCCATTGTTTTTTCACTCCGCAAGTTCTAAGCGCTATATGCGAAATTAACCCCGAACTCCTTCGAAACCATAATAAAATTACATTATTTAACAACCATTTTAAAGACCATGGAAATGCGGCTCTGGAATGTTCCGATATTGAAAAACTTGCCATTGATGATTCTGAAATCATCACCGATGATGGCCGTATAGGATTCTCTCTTAATCCTGAAAAAGGCGTTTTTACCGCCCACACAGTTCCTTATTTTGCACTTCAAATAGCTTACGGATTAGGCTTTAGAACAATAAATTTTGTTGGAATGGACTTAGGCAGCTCCACTGGAGAAACCCGTTTTTATGAAAGCGGCACAACTGCAATGCCCTCACATTTAGATAGGGATTATTTTAAAACAATCTTGCCTTCATTTGAAATTGCTGGTCGTTTATGCAAGACCAATATATTGCAGATTTATAACCTGTCCCCATCTAGCAGATTACCTGACAAGGTGATTAAGAAAAAGAGTTTTTACGAGGCCATTAAAGACAATTAACTATTCAGATTCATTTTTTTGTATTTGCTTAATCATATTTCCACAAGCCACCCCCGCTGAAGCTATTAGGCCTCGCCGACCATCTTTATACCCTTTTTTGAAAATGTATTGCTTTATGAATGCAAGACAAGGGTTTAATAAAATCATATAGGGCTTACTAGGCTTTGGGTCATATTTTGCTGCACGGCGCCCCAACCGAATATAACTTTGCAACATGTCATCTAAATCAACCCAGGAATCATGCTTACAAGTCCCCTCCAGATGCGCTACCTCCCCACTTACAATGACTTGGTCATGCCCTCCCAAACCATCAACACCAACTCCTTTAACCGTAGCCTTCCCGCCTTTCACTACTCTTAGCCTTGGTTCAGGCTGAAACACATAATTCAACCATCCACCTAAAAACCATACTTTTCTATTAAAGGTATAGGCCTCAATCTTGGAGCCATCACCTTTTTCAACCAGACTCTTGATTGATTTTTGTAAGACTTCATCCAGTGCCTCATCGGAATCCAGGACTATAACCCACTCATAATCAGCCGCTTGATCCAGGCAAAACTGCCGCTGCTTTACCATACCAGGCCATGGTCTATTAATTATTTTCGCTCCATACTCCTTGCATAAGTCAACGGTACCATCTGTCGACCCCGAATCAACTATTATTATGTCGTCAACTATTGGAGCAACACTATCCAAACACTCTTGAATAGTACGCATATTGTTTTTGGTCGGTATTACTGCACAAAGACTCGTTGTCATAATATTAATTTCCGTCTTAATTTTTTTCTGAAAAAACTTTGTTTATAACATCCAGATGAGCCTTTTTTTCATTCTCTGCCGAAAGGTATGCAATAGACTTTGCTATTTTTCTGGAATCAAATGTTTGCCGTAAGATAGTATCACTACACTCAGCAATTACCTTTTCATCCAAAATATTATCAACAACTAAGCCTGAAAATGACGCCATAACTTCTGCTACTCCATTATTACACGTTGTTATAACTGG
>WTAG01000691.1 GCA_013139755.1 Methylomarinum sp.
TTAAAAAAATAAAAGCCAAAGTAAATAAAAAAATATGTACAAATTAAATTTACTAATAAATTTTCAGTTGAAATTAAATTAATATGATTGTATTAGGTCTTTCCGGTGCGGTAAGTCACGATGCCTCTGCGGCATTATATATTGACGGTCAGTTAGTGGCTGCTGTTGAAGAAGAGCGATTCTTGCGTGATAAACATGCGAAAGGAAAAATGCCATATGAAGCTGTAAAGTTTTGTTTAGATCAAGCTGGCATTCAACCAAGTGAAGTGGATGTCGTCGCGTTTCCATTTGCCGAGATTGGTTTAAAGTCACCGGCAAGGTGGCATTACGCAAAACGCTACTGGTATGCACCGGATAGAGCATTGACTGCATTGTTTGCTGGTAACCGTCGTTATTGGCGTAACCATAAAAATGTTATGAAAATGCTGGATGACCTAAATATAGGCTCTGACAGAGTGAAGTTTGTCCCAGTAGAGCATCATTTAGCTCATGCAAGTAGTGCTTATCATTTAAGTGGCTTTAAAGAAAAATGCGCCATTATTGGTATTGATGGCAAAGGTGAGTATGCCACAACCTTTTTTGGTTATGGTGAAAATGGCAAGATACATAAAATTAAAGAGTTTTATGATCCTGATTCATTAGGTGGCTTGTATGGTGCCTTGACAGAATTTCTAGGTTTTGAAATGCTGGATGGTGAGTTTAAAGTGATGGGGATGGCGCCTTACGGAGACCCTAAGCGATTTGATTTTTCTCGGCTTATTGAATGCACTGGAGATGATTTCAAAGTCAATACCAAATTAGTGAATTGCCTGGGGCTTCGTCGTTACAAGAAGGATGGAAAAAGCTATTACTTTAGCCCCAAACTAATTGAATGGTTGGGAAAAATGAGAGGTGGGGATGAAATTGATGACCCTTATATTGATTATGCCGCCAGTATTCAAGACCTGTTAGAAAAAACAGCGCTATCTTTAATTGAGTTTTATTTGGGTGATATTATCAGGGAAACAGGTAAGGTTTGTTTTGCTGGTGGTGTTGCGCTTAATGTAAAGCTGAATCAAAGAATAATAGCAATGCCTGGTGTTAAAGAGTTGTTTGTGCAGCCTGCAGCAAGTGATGCGGGAACTGCAATTGGTGCGGCAAGTTATGCGTCCGAACTTGAGGGAGTTCCAGTTGAGAAAATGGAGCATGTTTATTTGGGGCCATCATATACAACGGAGCAGTGTATTGAGGCTTGTAATACATACGAAAGGGATGTGAAATGGGCTGCGCTGGATGATGTAACTAAGCAAACAGCCCAGATCTTAGCGGAAGGTAATCCAGTTGCATGGTTTCAGGGGCGGATGGAGTTTGGTCCGCGAGCTCTAGGAAATAGAAGTATTCTAGGGTCTCCAAATAATTCTGGAGTGGCTGATAGAATCAATGCCCAAATTAAATATCGTGAACGCTGGCGCCCATTTTGCCCAAGTATGCTTGATACTGTTGCGGTAGATATTTTGCAAACAGAGCATCCTAGCCCGTATATGACTTTTACATTTGATGTGGCAGAAAGCTGGAAGTCAAGAATTCCAGAGGTAGTGCATGAAGATGGAACTGCACGAGCTCAGGTTGTGACGAAAGCTAGCAATGCTAGGTATTATTCATTAATAGAGGAATTAGAAAAAATAAATGGTAATGCTGTGGTTTTAAATACTTCACTCAATAGAAGAGGTGAGCCGATGGTATGTAGCCCAGAAGATGCTCTTAATATGTTTTATGGATCAGATTTAGAATATTTGGTAATGGAAGATATTTTAATAACAAAAAAATAGCGAAATAGGTGTTTAATGGGGTGTATGCAGCAACGTCGTGTGATCCTAGCACCTTAATGTTAACCAAAAACACCAGCTTTATGCTGGTGTTTTTGGTTAAGGTGGATAATAGTTTACGCAGCATATCAATGTTCTTTTATGAATCAATGCATAAGAGATTTGAATAAATTGTTTTTACAAAATAAATATTTTAATTTTAGAGCTTTAAAATGAAAAAAAAACAAATAAAAATAAAAGTAAAAAAGAAGGGTCAGGAAAAAAAGAAAGGGTTTAATATTTACAAGCGATTATTAAAATATGTCTATCCATATAAGCATTTGTTTTTTTTAAGTTTTATTGGTTATTTTATTTCCTCAGCAACTCAGCCAATGTTTGCGGAGATGATAAAGCATATTATTGATACTTTGCAATCAGAAGGAAGGGAGGGAGCGGAGCTCTTGCCTTTTATGTTTAGCGGGTTGATTGTAGTAAGAAGTATCGGGGTATTTATTGGTAGTTATTTTGTTGCAAAAGTAGCAACGAACGTCGTACATGATTTGAGATGTGAAATGTTTGATCATTATATTCATCTTCCTACCAAATATTTTGATTCAAATAATAGTGGGTATTTAATATCAAGACTAACTAATAATGTTCAGCAGGTTACATTGGCGACAACGGATGCGATAAGAGTCATTATACGAGAGGGGATGACAGCAATCGGGTTGTTAGGTTATTTGTTTTATATTAATTGGCAGTTATCATTGGTGTTTTTAAGTATAGCCCCTGTTATTGCCATAGTTGTAACCATTGTAAGTAAGAGGCTTAGGCGACTAAGTAAAAGCTTGCAAGAATCAGTTGGGGATTTAACTCAAATTGCATCTGAGGTGGTGGGAGGGCATAGGATTGTAAAAAGTTATGGGGGTGAGGAATACGAAAGTAAGCGCTTTAGAAAGAAAAGTTCTTTTAATCGAAATCAGAAAATGAAGTTGTCAGTAACAACCTCGTTACAAAACCCAATTATACAAATCATTGTCGCAATAGCGCTATCTGGGCTTATGTATTTTGCCTTAATGTTGATGGAGAAGTCATCGGCGGGAGAATTTGTTGCCTATTTGACTGCTGCATTTATGCTACCAAGAGCAATTAAATTCATTAGTAGTGCGAATGCAAAAATACAAAAAGGTGTGGCAGCTGCTGAATCATTATTTGAAGTGATGGATGAGTCCATAGAAAAAAATAAGGGATTGGAATCACTTGAGAGCTGCCAAGGAGAAATAGAATTTAAAAATGTTTCATTTGCCTATGCGGGAACAGATCGAATAGTTTTAAAAAACATATGTTTTAAAATAAGGCCTGGGCAGACGATAGCATTAGTAGGGAGCTCAGGTAGTGGGAAAACAACATTAGTTAATGTATTAATGCGATTCTACGAGTGTGAGAAAGGAAAAATATTTATTGATGGTTGTGATATTAATAGTATAGAAATAAAGAACTTTCGCGAAAAAATAGCTTTTGTAGATCAACATATCACCTTATTTGATGGCTCTATAAAAGAAAATATAGCCTATGGCAGTCAGAATATAGATGGTAAGCAAGTTGAAGCGGCTGCAACGGATGCATATGCAATGGAATTTATCCAAAAATTGGATAATGGGTTGGATGAGCAAATAGGTGAGCATGGAGTAAAGTTATCAGGAGGGCAGAGGCAGAGGCTGTCATTAGCTCGTGCAATATATAAAAGTGCTCCTATATTAATATTGGATGAGGCGACTTCGGCCTTAGATGTAAAGTCAGAGCGATTTATCCAAGGCGCTTTAGAGAGTGCTAGAGAGAATAGAACTTCAATCGTAATTGCTCATAGGCTGTCAACAATAGAAAGTGCGGATGTGATCTTTGTGATGGACAAGGGGGAGATCGTGGAGAGGGGCTCACATAAAGAGCTGATTCATAAGGCTGGAGCTTATAAAAAAATATATGATCTGCAGTTTCAAAAAATTATTGATAAAAATACAAATCAACCCTTGACGGCAAGCTAGGTTGCTGTAGAATACGCCATTCTTTCAGGGGGAAAGTAGCTCTGAAAGAGACGCAGGAAGCGGAGTTGGTTGGTTTTAGTGGGTTCTCGTTTGGTTGTTTAGTTTTTTTTGTTAAACAGTTAATTTAAACTTTCTGAAAATAAACTTTGACAAACGGATT
>WTAG01000043.1 GCA_013139755.1 Methylomarinum sp.
CTATCGGCTATAACCCTGAAATCATTTTATCGGGCAGACGGATTAACGATGAAATGGGGGAATATGTTGTCTCCCGTTTAATTAAGCTCATGCTGCAAAAACGAATTCATGTGCAACAGTCTAATATATTGATCATGGGTTTAACATTTAAAGAAAACTGCCCTGATATACGTAATACACGGGTGGTTGATATTGTAAATGAGTTAAAAACTTATGGCGTGAATGTACATGTTTATGATCCGTGGGTTGATCCAAAAGCAGTTGAAGCAGAATATGGCATAAAACCAATAACAGCATTGGAAGAAAATAAGTTTGATGCTATCGTCTTAGCTGTTGCACATGAACAATTTAAACAAATGGATATTAAACAAATTAGAGTATTAGGTAAGCCGGATTCAGTGATCTATGATCTTAAATATTTATTTCCCGCAGAATTAACAGATGAGCGTTTATAAACAATGAAAGTTATGGTTACCGGCACTGCCGGATTTATAGGGAATCACCTAGCAATAAAATTGTTAGAGCGAGGCGATGAAGTGATTGGTATTGATAATCTGAATGATTATTATGATGTTAATTTAAAGTTGGCGCGTTTAGATAGAATAAAAGATCACACTAATTATACTGATGTAAGAGCTGATATTGCTGATAGAGAACGCATGGAGCAGTTATTTAAGGAACATCAGCCTCAACGGGTGGTAAATTTAGCAGCGCAAGCAGGTGTAAGATACTCTATAGAAAACCCTCATGCCTATATTGACAGTAATATTGTTGGTTACCTTAATATCTTAGAAGGTTGTCGTCATAATAATGTTGAGCATTTGGTTTATGCTTCCAGTAGTTCAGTTTATGGTGCCAATGAAACTATGCCTTTTTCTGTGCATGATAATGTTGACCACCCACTCAGTTTGTATGCCGCGTCCAAGAAAGCCAATGAATTGATGGCGCATACCTATAGTAATTTATATAACTTACCAACCACCGGTCTTCGATTCTTTACTGTATATGGCCCTTGGGGACGACCTGATATGGCCTTGTTTTTATTCACCAAAGCCATTAAAGACGGTGAAAAAATCAAGGTGTTTAATTATGGAAAGCACCGCAGAGATTTTACCTATATAGATGATATAGTCGAAGGTATTATCAGAACATTAGATAATGTTGCCAAGCCTAATCCTGATTGGAGTGGTAAGAATCCAGATTCGGGTACTAGTAAAGCCCCTTGGCGTGTTTACAATATAGGTAATCAAAGTCCTGTCGAACTGATGAGTTATATTGAAACATTAGAAAAATATTTGGGCAAGACGGCTGAAAAAGAGTTATTGCCATTACAGCCAGGTGATGTGCCAGATACTTATGCTGATGTAGAAGCATTAGTACAGGATGTGGGGTATAAACCCAGTACAACAATAGAACAGGGTATAGAGAAATTTGTTGCTTGGTATGACCGTTATTATAAGTAATAAATGTAGGGCAATGTTCTGATTTTGTAGAGCGGACTGAAGTTCGCTTACATTATCTATAATCAAAATGATGAAGTCCTAGGGTTAAAATATTGGCTAATAACTCAAACAAAGCACCACTTATTGCACATGTTATTTATAGACTGGGTACTGGTGGGCTTGAAAATGGATTGGTAAATTTAATTAACAATATGCCGCCTATGAAATATAGGCATATTATTGTTTGTTTAAAAGGAAGTACATCCTTTAGGAAGCGATTACAAAGGCAAGATGTTGAAATAGTAGATTTAAAAAAACAAGAAGGGCAGGACTGGGGCTCTTTTGTCCGCTTTTATCAAATTCTAAAAGAATATCAAGTTGATATTGTTCACACTCGTAATTTAGGTACCATTGAATATCAAGTACCTGCTTTTTTAGCGGGTGTTAAATATAGAGTGCATGGCGAGCATGGATGGGATGTCTTTGACCCTGAAGGCAAAAACAAAAAATACCAATGGCTAAGGCGATTGTTAAGTCTTTTGATTAAAGTGTTTATTCCATTATCTTTGCATTTGCAGAGCTATCTGACCGAAAAAGTTAAAATTCCTGCACATAAAATACACCGGATTTGTAATGGTGTTGATACTAAAAAATTCCACCCAGATAAGGTCAAACAGCAAGTCGAAGATTGTCCATTATTATTTGATAAGGACAATATTTATATCGGAACAGTGGGAAGAATGCATGGGGTAAAAGACCAAATAACACTGGTTACTACATTTATTTCTTTAATAGAATCGAATAGCGCATTGGCTGGCAAGGTTTATTTGCTTTTAATTGGTGATGGCCCACTTAGAGAGCAAGCGATAGAGTTGCTTAAAAAGTATCAATTAATACAGTATGCCTGGTTGCCAGGGGAGCGAACAGATATTGCCGAAATAATGCGTACACTGGATATCTTTGTTCTACCTTCACAAGCTGAAGGCATATCCAATACTATCTTAGAAGCAATGGCAACGGGCTTACCAGTCGTTGCAACTAATGTTGGAGGAACGTCTGAATTAGTTGAAAACGGTGAGACTGGTTTATTAGTGCCTCACTCAAATCCTGAGGCAATGACTAAGGCCTTATATCAATTACTTACAGATAAAGATAAAAGACAGCAACTAGGTCTAAATGGATATAAAAGAGTGCTTGATAATTTCTCAATCCTCGCAATGGTGAATCAATATACTGATGTATATGACTCGTTAATTAAATAAAGGGAACAATAGCATGTGTGGCATTGTCGGTATATTTGATATGAAGGAAAAACGCGAAATTAATCGTGATTTACTGCATATAATGAATGAAAGTCAATTTCATAGAGGCCCAGATGAAGGTGGATTGCATCTAGAAGCCGGTTTGGGGTTGGGGCACAGACGTTTATCGATTATCGATTTATCCAGTGGCCAGCAACCTATGCACAGTGCCGATGGTAATGTGGTTTTAACCTATAACGGCGAAGTCTATAACTTCCCTGAATTACGCAAAGAACTAGAAGCATTAGGTTATATCTTTAAAACCCATTGTGACACCGAAGTGATTGTCTATGCCTGGCAGGCGTGGGGCGAAGATTGTGTGCTACGCCTGCGCGGTATGTTTGCCTTTGCAATCTGGGATAGAGATAAGCAAACATTATTTTTAGCGAGGGATAGATTAGGTATTAAACCTTTATTTTATTCTCAGCTAAAAAATGGTCAGTTCATTTTCTCATCAGAATTAAAAGCTTTAAAACACCATCCTGAATTATCTAAAGAAATTGAGCCGACAGCCATAGAGGATTATTTTGGTTTTGGCTATATTCCTGACCCAAAAACGATTTATAAAGATGTTTATAAATTAGAGCCGGGTTATTGCCTTAGCATAAAACATGGTTCAAGATCTTACCAACCAAGACAATATTGGGATGTTAAGTTTAATGCCTCATTAACAGGTTCTGAACAAGCTATACAAGAAGAGTTGATTGAACGATTGCGAGAAGCTGTAAAAATTCGTACTGTAGCTGATGTGCCTTTAGGTGCTTTTTTATCAGGAGGGGTAGATTCCAGCGCAATCGTAGCCATGATGGCCGGCTTAACTGATGATCCGGTTAATACCTGTTCAATTTCTTTTGGTGACCCTGAATTTAATGAATCGCAGTTTGCCGCAAAAGTTGCTGAACAATATAAAACAGCGCATAGAGTTGAACAAGTAGACCCGGAAGATTTTAGCTTGATCAATAAATTGGCAGGAGTTTATGATGAGCCTTATGCAGATAGTTCAGCATTGCCAACTTATCGTGTATGTGAGTTAGCCAAAAAGCAGGCGACGGTGGTTTTATCGGGGGATGGTGGTGATGAAAACCTAGCGGGCTATAGACGATATCGCTGGCATACTTATGAAGATCGTATGCGTCAAATTATGCCAGACGCAATACGTAAGCCATTGTTTGGTTTTATGGGGCAGGTATACCCTAAAGCTGATTGGGCACCAAAAATATTCAGGGCAAAGTCAACGTTTGAATCCATAGGGAGAGATTCTTTAGAAGGCTATTTTCATAGTGTCTCAGTTAATTCTAATGAGATTCGATCCAGATTATTTAGTGAAACATTGAAAAATGACTTGCAAGGTTACCAGGCAGTTGAGGTATTTAGACGGCATCAGAAAAATGCACCTAGCGATATGCTCAGTCTTTAGTACAATATTTAGACATCAAGACTTATTTGCCTGGGGATATTTTGACCAAGGTGGATAGAGCAAGCATGGCGCATGCTTTAGAAGTTCGAGTTCCTTTATTGGATCATGAGTTAGTTGAATGGATGGCCGAGCTATCACCCGACTTGAAATTGAAGAATAGGGAAGGTAAATATATTTTCAAGAAAAGTCTTGAATCATATTTACCGAGCGATATTTTATATCGACCTAAAATGGGATTTGCGGTACCGTTGGGTAGTTGGTTTAAAGGGCCGTTAAAAGGCCAGGTGAGGGACTCCTTATTGGGAGAAACAATGTTAGATTGCGGCTTATTTGATCAGCAGTTTTTGAAAAAAGTTGTAGATCAGCATCAACGTGGATTAAAGGATTATAGTACGACTATTTGGTCTTTATTGATGTTTGAGAAATTTTTAACTTATTTAGATTGATGGCGGTGGATGAGTTAGATTATGAATAATAATTTCCTTTGTAAATAGATGAAAAATTGTCGAATAATTTTACAATATTTTTAACAGAATTTTTAATCTAGATAGATGCCTTTTTAAGTAATTGTTATTTAAAAAAATTATTTTAATGGTATGTTTGTTGTCTGTAGTATAGTTTGAATGTGAGCGTGACTTTTCAATGTTCTATTATTTTGTAGGTGCAGATCATGAGTGATCAAGAAATTAAAAAAACAAAAAACCATAATAATGAAAAAGGGGTTGATGAAAAACGGCGGTCATTTTCTAAAGCTGGCATAGTTGCTCCTGTAATATTGTCTCTGTCAAGTAAGCCTGTTTTGGCAAATCATTGTTCTGTTTCCGGTATGATGTCAGGGAATGTTTCCAATCCACATGATAAGATATGCGGAGGATGTACGCCTGGGTATTGGAAAAACCATCCAAAAAGCTGGCCAGCATCTTATACGCCGGGAGAATGTTCTGCATCTGCTGGAAATAGTGGTCATTGTAAAGTCAACGGTAATAATGCTGGAGAGTATACTGGGGGGACGATTTTTAGTGACGTTTTTACTAATTGTCGTGGATTAACAAGTGATGGTGAAACAATGATTGATTTGCTGATGGCTCCCCAGACTTATTGGACCTTACATGCTCACGCTGTGGGTTCTTTTTTGAATGCAACTGCATTTTCGGATCTATTCGGAAATACGGCGGACGATGTTAAAGCATGGTGGTGTGATTCTGATCTTACTGATGAAGAATTAAAAGATCGGTATGCAATGTTAAATGAACGTGTTTGCCCGTTGGGAAATGATGATAAAGACTATTATGGTAACAATGCTTGAGTGTGATGTATGAATTGAACAAGTTTTTAAATAACCGGAATTGGTGAGCGAATGGAATGGCGTTTGGTCATAAAAAAGGGGTTTTTATGGCGCAGTTTGGATAGTGAAGCTATTGTCTATAATCGTGATGATGGCAGTACCCATGTGTTAGATACCGTAACAGTTGAGATCATTAATTTGCTTGCTGAAAAAAGTCGGTCGCAATTGTTTTTGGAAGAGCATGTAGCTCAAATGTATCAGAATTTATCAACCGCAAAGCTTAAAAATTCAGTCAAAATGAGGCTGGAAGCCTTAAAAAATCTCAAGTTTATAGAAACTTTTCCCTCTACTCCTGAATGAATACACTGGATGTTGCTTTAAAAACAACAGGTGTTTTTATAAAAACAGGTCCTTTTGTTTCCTTATTAAAGTCGCGTATTAATGGGCTCGGTCATGCTATTGAGCAATTATATTACGCCCCTCAAATCTCATACAATGAAGAGTTTGCAGATTTTCATCTTTCAATTGAATTTCCAAATATATTAAGACGCTGGTTTCGACCTCAAATTTTATTTAAAAATGATGGGCGTACGCCATTTAATCCATTGCCAGCTGAGCAACTTTACCCCTTTTTTGAATGGGGGTTAAACTGGTGTATTGCTAATCATTCTAACCACTTTCTTATTTTACATGCTGCGGTGGTTGAAAAAAATGGTTATGCTATTGTCTTTCCTGCTGCGCCAGGTTCCGGGAAAAGCACACTTTGTGCTGGACTTGTTAGCCGTGGTTGGCGTTTGTTATCTGATGAAATGGCCATAATTGAGCCAGAAACATTGAGTCTGGTCTCTGTGGTTAGGCCTATCAGTCTAAAAAATGAATCGATCGATGTAATAAAAGCCTTTGCACCCGATTTTGAGTTTGGCTCAATTACGCGTGATACAGCTAAGGGAACAGTTACACACATTAAGGCACCGATAGAATCTCTTAATAGAGAGCAAGAGAAAGCGCAACCTGCATGTATCGTTTTTCCTAAATATCAGGCTGGAGCGGCTTCTTTGTTAAAACCGGTTTCGAAAGTAAAATCAGTATTGAGAGCGGCGGAAGAATCGTTTAATTATAATGTTTTAGGTGAAAAAGGCTTCACTATGCTTTGTGATTTGGTCGATGGAAGTGATTGTTATGAGTTTGTTTACAGTGACTTGAGTGACGCTGTTAACATATTTAATTCTCTAATACCATCAAAAAGTTGAATTGAAAAATTATCTGATCATTCGAGTTTTAAAGAATCCTGCTCAAATTAACCATCTGTCACTTCAGGACTGGGATTTGCTTATTCGTCAAGCTAGAAGATCCGGGATGCTCGCTAGATTATATTATCTGATTAAATCAAATGATGCTGTTGATCAAATCCCGGGTCGGGTACTTAACCATTTGTTGTCGGATTGGATTTTCAGTGAAAAGCTAGCATCGTCAGTACAATCGGAAGTTTTACAAATAAAGAAAGCTTTAAATAAAATAGATATTTCATTTTGTTTTTTGAAAGGAGCCGCCTACCTGGTTTCCGACTTACATGTTGCTAGAGGTAGACTATTTTCGGATATTGACCTGATGATGTCTTTTGAACAGCTTGATGATGCAGAAAGAGCATTAATGAATGCTGGTTGGATGGGAGGGCACTATGATAAGTATGATCAGCAATATTATCGAAGATGGATGCATGAGTTACCCCCCTTGAAACACGTGCAAAGACAGACCGTTCTTGATGTGCACCATAATATTCTACCTTTGACTGCATCTGTTAAGGTGGATGCTACAAAGCTTATGGAAAATTCAATTTGTATACCTGGAACCAATAATTATGTTTTAGCACCAGTAGATATGGTTCTGCATAGTGCTGCACATCTTTTTTATGATGGTGAATTGGATCATGGTTTTCGTGATATATCTGATTTAGATTTACTGTTTAAAGAATTTGGTTGTCAAAAAGGATTTTGGGGGGAGTTAACTGTAAGAGCCGAGGAACTCGATTTATCCAGAGCTTTATATTATGCTGTTCGTTACACAACCAGAATATTACAATCACCTGTGCCAAGTTCTACGATTAACACTATTCAACAAAAATCTCCTGGCTTTCTGATAGAAAAGGTAATGGATTTTCTTTTTATCAGAGCTTTAGTGCCTGATCACCCTAGTTGTGATGACCGCTGGACAGGATTGGCGCGTTGGTTATTGTATATCCGTTCCCATTGGCTCAGAATGCCAT
>WTAG01000700.1 GCA_013139755.1 Methylomarinum sp.
GTTCAACTAACTCTTTGGAAATGGCAAGACCTAAGCCAGTACCACCAAATTTTCGAGTAGTTGAGCCATCGGCCTGGCTAAATTTTTTGAATAACCGGCCTTGTTGCTCTTCAGTCAGACCTAAACCGCTGTCTTTAACCGCAAAACGTAATAAAGTGTCTTCTTCATTTGTGTTGATTAGCTCATAGCTAACAGAAATTTCACCTTGCTCGGTAAACTTGATGGCATTACTTAATAAGTTGGTTAATATTTGACGAATACGGCCTGGATCACCTTTATACCATTGGGGCAGGGTAGGGTTTACTGAACAAATAAACTCTAAGCCTTTTTCATGGCAAGACATGACTAAGGTATCAGCAAGATCTTCTAATAGGCTGCCTAAATCAAAGTCCAATATTTCAAGTTCTAATTTACCTGCTTCAATTTTAGAAAAATCAAGGATATCATTAATAATGGTGAGGAGTGATTCGGCACTACGTTTAATGGTTAAAGCGCGTGTTAGTTGTTCCTGTTCAAGTGGGCTTTGTAATAATAATTCGGTCATACCGATCACACCATTCATCGGTGTGCGAATCTGATGGCTCATATTCGCCAGAAATTCACTTTTAGTCTGGGTTGCCAGTTCAGCATTCAGCTTTGCGGTTTCAGCCATTTTTATTGCTCTATCTTGCATAATACTGGTAGCAAACAAAGTGCTTATTTCATTAAATAAAGCTAAACGATCTTCACTTTTATCAGGATTGATATCGGTATAAAGAAATAGAACACCTAAGGTTCTTTTTTCAAGGGTACCTGAGGCAAGTAACGGAACTATATAATGACCATGCTCCATCTCATCCCATTGAAATTCATGTCTGTGGTCAGTTAAACAATTATCACTAACAATAATATCGCCTGAAACAGCAGCCTTGCCACATAAGCAGCAACCTAAATCAACGGTTTCCTCAGCTCTCAGAAAGTTATCTGAAAAGTTACCGCGATGGGAACACATCCGCAACTGTGAGGCACCTTCTTCAAGCAAAAAAACCCCCCCTTTCTTTTGAATATCCAAACCTGAAATATTGAGCACTTTCTCGACTGCATTGTCTAAACGTTCTTTCAATGAGAGAGGGAGGGAAAGTTCATGTGTAATAGCCAGTTTGGCTTCTGTGGCTTCAAGAATTTGTTGTTGCTGAATTTCAGATTGTTTACGTTGACTAATATCCAAAAGTGTACCGATCATTCGTTTTGGAAAGTTATGTTCATTACGTTCTACTAATCGGCCACTATCAATCACCCAAACCCAATGCCCTTGCTTATGTTTAAGTCGCAACTCGCACTCGTAACTTTCTATTTCACCATCAAAATGTTTTTCCATGATTTGACTGGATCGGGTTAGATCGTCAGGGTGAACTTTACTGGTCCAGGTTGACATATTTAATGGCTGTAATTCACCCAGGGTATAACCAGTAATCGCAGCCCAGCGTTCATTAAAGTCAATTTCACCTGTCAGCATCTGCCAATCCCAGACACCTACGCCAGTACTGCTCATAATGAGTTCAAGACGATCCTGATTTTCTTTAATAGCTAATTCAGAATGTTTAGTCAGACTAATGTCAGTACGAATAGCAATATAATTTTGTGGTTTACCCGCTGAATTCATAGAAGGGACGATAGTGCTTTCCACCCAATACAAATGCCCATCTTTCGCTTTGTTACAGATTTCACCATGCCAAACCTTGCCTGATGCAACGGTATGATACATTTGAGTGAAAAATTCATCATTATGGTGACCTGATTTAACTAAGCGATGGTTTTGTCCTATCAATTCTTCTCGCGTATAACCACTGATTTCACAAAATTTGTCGTTAATTAAAGTAATATTACCTTTAATATCTGTAATGCTGACAATGGCATGTTGGTCAAAAGCAAACTTTTGTTCATTTAAATCAGCCAAAGCTTGTATCGCTATTTTATTACTGGTTTCTAATGATTGTTTTTGTTTTTGTTGAGCTTCCTGTGTCTGATTAAAAGCTTCTGAAAGGATAGCAATCTCATTTTTCCCACTCACTGTGACTCGTTGTGTTAAATCGCCAGCTTGCACAGCCTGTGTTGCATTAACCAGTTGTAACAGGGGGGTGCTAAAGCGGCGTGCTTGAAATAAAGCAAGCCAAAGAGCAACTATACTGCTAACTGCGACAAGGACGAGTATGACGTGTTTTAGCCACATTGCAGAAGCTAATGCCTCTGCTTTATTAATTTCACTGATGAGAGCCCAATTAACGCCAGGTAAATTCAGGTTATGATAAATGCCAATAACCTGTTCATTATTGGGTCCAATATATTCAAAGGTAACTTCGGGCTTATTTGCTTTCTTAAGGCCTGGGTCACTATGCTCTAGTTTCCAGAGTGAAAATTGTTCAGTTCGAATTTTTCTTGTTAATATTTCATTAATATTTTGATCAAGCGCACTACGCAGTAAACCATCTGCACCTAATAAATAATGATGTAATGTACTATCACTATCACTATCACTATCACTATCACTATCACTAGAAAGGTTTCTGTTGTCCATCGTTGAAAGAAGCAGGCCAAACTGGAGTTTTAGAGCGAGTACACCAACTTTTTCACCTGACCTGTTAATCAATGGTGTGCTAATGAAACCACTGATTTCATTATTAACAGGGTCTCGTTGTAAATCACTAAATAATGCCTGCCCTTGTTGTAAACTGGTTTTAACTGTTTGTGAAAAGAGCGTGTTTTGTTCAGACCCAATAAATAAATTACCACCTAAATAAGAATTGGCTTTCGCGGAATAGATAATATTTCCATCAACATCTATTAAATAGAGATTCTGGATATAATCATAGATAGACAGCATATTAACGAAACCTTGCTGATGATTTGTGACAGTCCTTAGCCAGTGATTACTTTTAATATAATCGTTCAGAGGTAGGCGGCTTTGCATCCACCCTGAATGGAGTTGATTAAATAATTGAATGGTATGAGGGGCTTTCGCTTGATAATTAAGATCCATAAAGCGGTAATCAAACCAGTTCTGGATAAATTGACTGTTGGATTGGGAAATTTGTTTTAATTGCAATGAAGCTGACTTATGCAGATTTTGCGATGCTTGATCATAACTAATCCAGGCGATCACACACATAGGCAGTAATGCTAAAACTAAAGACCAGGTGAGTAAAGTCCTGACAATGGAATGACGAAAACCAATCGGGTGTTTTTTTTTCATTGTTTAAGGAATCTCTGATTAAGTTGGTTAGAATTTAGCGCAGAAAAAACTGTCGCTATTTTTCACGAAGTGAGAAGTAATAGTCATTCTATTGCGCCGATCTTGGTGGAAAATATCGGCCGTTTTAGCAAGCTAAAAA
>WTAG01000114.1 GCA_013139755.1 Methylomarinum sp.
GCGTTATATTGCTTTTTCTCTAGATTTAAAGACAAGTCTAATGAATCCAATAAATTTATTTGAAACTCATTAACTTGCGAGTTACTTTCTGAGCGTTTTGATTGATTATCATCTTCTCTATGCTTAATATGCTGTTCAATGCGACTTAAAACATGCTGACCAACCGTTAAACTGCTATATCGAATATCAGAACCATCCACAATTAACCAAGGTGCGCTACCTGTACTTGTTTCTGACAATACATTCTCAGCCACTGACACAAAATCATCATACATACCCAAGTGTTTCTTATCACGTTCTGTCACTTGCCATTGCGTATCAGGATTTTTTTCCAGTATTTTTAATCGATTGTTCTGCTCACTTTTTTTCAGATGTAGCCAGCATTTAATCACCAAGGTACCATCATCGATCAGCTCTTTCTCCAGCTGACGTATATGTATTAACTCTAAATGCAGCTGCCTATCATCTATATCACCATAGACACGTTTTGAAAGCGGATCGCTATACCAGGAACCGACATAAATACCTACCGTTCCCTTAGCCGGTAAAGTTCGCCAATAGCGCCAGAACTTAGGTCTTTCTTGTTCTTCATCAGAAGGCTCTGCAAAAGCAATTGTCCTCATATATCGAGGGTCCATCCATTCATTTAATAAATTGATAACCTCGCCTTTACCACCTCCATCAACACCTGAAATTAAAATAATCACTGAAAAATTACTTTGCTTGATTTTTTCTTGCGCCTGTAGCAGTTGAGTCCTAAGTTCAGGCGTTTTATCGTTATAAACAGATTTCTTAATGCTATGGCCTAACTCAGCAATTTCAAACATTTCTTACTCCACAATTTATTCTTTTGGAACTGAGACTTCACTTCCAGATATTAGTAATAACTACTTTTATATAACACAACTACTCAGCGACAAAGCAAATTACAATTTATTACGTGCCATAATAGATCACTCTATATTTTTAAGCAGCAGATGCTGTATTCTCAAGCAAGTTTCTAATACACCCTATTACCCAAAAACACTCAATGCGCCCATTACACTTAACCATTAACGCCTTTGGCCCTTATGCTGAAACTCAAAGCTTTGATTTTCAATTATTGGGCGAACATAATCTGTTTTTAATTACCGGTGATATTGGCGCAGGTAAAACCACTGTTTTTGATGCTATCTGTTGTGCCTTATATGGTGAAACATCGGGAGGCGAACGTACTGTAGAAGAAATGCGCTCTCACCATGCATTACCCACCACCTTAACAGAAATCACCCTGGATTTTTCCATACAAGGTGCTTTATATCGCGCATGGTTCTCGCCTAAACAACTAACCCCCAAAAAACGAGGGGAAGGATTTACCGAACAAACAGTGCAATCGGCTTTATATCAAATTGACTTTATTGAACAAGCCTCTGAAGATGCCACCCTACTCTGCGAAAGCATTAGTAAAACAAAACCCGAAGTAGAGGCTTTAATTGGTTTTAACGTCAATCAGTTTCGCCAGGTAGTAATGCTGGCTCAAGGCAAGTTTAGAGAATTATTAAATGCCAACTCTAGCGACAGAGAAACCATTTTAAAATCGCTGGTTGATACCACTTTTTTATCCCGTTTTGAGCGCAAACTTAAAAACCTTGAGATAGAACTAAAACAACAGGTGGTAGATTTAGAATCACAAATTAAAGGCTTATTAAAAAGTGAAAACATTGAGTCTGCCGATGTTTTACTGCCACAGCAAGCAACACTAAAACAACAACAACTAGAGTTAGATCAAAGTATTACTCAAGCTGAATCTACTCGATTAACAGCAGAAAATAAACTACACCAAGCCGTTGCTCTGAATAAACTATTTAGCCAGCAACAAACACTGCTTATTGAGCAACAAAAACTTGCTGAACAAAAAGACAAAATTGCCGCGACTAAACTGGCATTAGACACACATTCCGAAGCAGAAAAACTATGGCCTGATTTTCGACTATACCAAGAAGCAGAAAAGACTTTATCAACTGCAAATAGCAGTTTACTGAATGCTGAGAAAGCGCATCAGCAATGCCATAAAATCGCCTTAGAAACATCTAATCAACTTACTACACTAGAAGCTGATAAACCCAAGCATGAAGAGGCTAAGGTTGAACTACAGCATTTAATACAAATCAATAGTGCCTTATCGACCTTAGCTATCGACAAACAGAATTACCAACAGGCTGAAAGCTTGTTTAAGCAATCTCAAGCTGATTTAACGGCGGCTGAAGGCAATCAACTAGACTTTCAAAAACAACTGGATCAAATAGAGCTTAATCTTCTGCCATTAAGCCTGTGTGATACCCATTTAATTGAAAACCAGCATCAGCTAGATAAACAACAACAGTTACTAAAACAGCTACAACGTATTGCAGAAAAACAAAAACAACAGCAACAAGCTGAACAGCAAAGTGCTCAGCTTCAACAGCAACTTTGCTTGCACGATGAAAAAACCAAATCACTGACAGAGAGCTTGCAGCAGCTGGAACAAGAGAGACTGCAAGACATGGCGTCCCACCTAGCTAGTCAACTGCAAACAGACCAGCCTTGTGCAGTCTGCGGCAGCCACGACCACCCTATTCCTGCTACGCCGCCTGAACACATCCCTTCTAATCAACAAATAGAGCTGGCAAAACAGGAGTTGCAACAACAAGAACATAGCCATGCTGATATTAAGCAGCAGTTTGAACAGCATCAGCACTATTTAGTCGGCATTAACAGTGTTTTAGATGAATTACTGCAATCCACAGCAAGTGATCAAATCAATATTGCTGATTGTAAATTAGAGATTAATACACTTAGTCAGCAGCAACAAGATTTACTGTTACAACAGCAACAAAAACAGCGTTTACTAAAACAACAAATCAGTCTTAAAGAGGCGCTAAAAAAATTAGCCGATGATTTGGTCGATATTCGCACACAAAGCAATGAGAGTCAGGCTCAGGTTAGCAACTTAGAAGGACAGATCAAAAGTCAGTTAAAAACTATTCCCGAGATGTATCAGGATAAAAACAACCTTAACCAGGAGATTAACACACTAGAACTACGTATCGATCAATTTGATAAACAACTCAATACGCTACTGAGCAAACAGCAATCAGCACAGCAACATCTTAATACCGCATTAGGTACAGTCAACAGTGCAAAAGCACAGCAGGAACAATCCAACAACCACTTTATTAATAAAAAACAACTCATCAAGCTAGCATTAGAATCATCCTCCTTTGCTGATTTGGCTGCATTGCAATCTGCCAGATTGACTGAGCATGATTTGATCAATAAATCCGAACAAATAGATCTTTATCAAAAAGAAAGCCTACGCATTGAAACCCAACTCAATCATCTGGCCCCCCAATTACTGGATAAATCAGAGCCAGATATAGAGCCGCTAGAAACGGCCTATCAACAAGCACAAGATCAGAAAAATGAACTGATCAACCAAAAAGGACAATTACAACAACGTCTTAATACCATTACTCAATTAATCAAGAAAATTGCTAACGAAACAGCTAAGTTATCTACAGCTACAGAGACTTACCAACAAACCAGCCATCTATCAAAAATAGCCAATGGTCATGGACATCAGGGCAGTAAGCTCAGCTTTAGCCGTTATTTATTAGGACGATTACTTGATGATATTTTGCTCGCGGCTTCGTCACGATTAGACATTATGAGTGAAGGTCGTTATCAATTAACCCGAAAGCTAGACCAGTCCAATAATCGCTCGGCTTTTGGTCTGGATATTGAATTAACCGATGCCTATACCGGACAAAAACGCTCAGTTAATACCTTTTCTGGTGGCGAGGGCTTTATAGCCTCGTTATCGCTAGCTTTAGGACTTAGTGAAGTGGTACAAAACAATGCCGGTGGCATTCAGTTAGACACGCTATTTATTGATGAAGGTTTTGGCTCACTAAATGATGAGGCTTTGGAACAAGCTATTAATGTCTTAACCAGATTAAGTGGTGATGGCCGCTTGGTTGGGGTGATCAGTCATGTTAATGAATTGAAAGAACGTATTGATGCTCAATTACTAATCACCAAAACAGCAAATGGCAGTTCAGCTGAGTTTGTTTTGTAATTTCTAAGAGCGATGGGAACGAATAACACCATAGGGTGTGAGTACTAGCTCATACCCAACCTGATATCTTGAAAAATTATTCGCAATCAAACCCTTCATAAAAAGACCGTCTTCGATCTACTGCGGGCAGTCAAAAGTAATGGAAAAACTTGATGCTCAACTGTGCCGTTTTTTTGTCAGCTGGAAGTTGTTATGTGCTTTGGTTTTTGTGGGGTGAAATTTATTTCTAATTGATACCCAACTGCTTTTGCATACTCTTCAATAGTAGATAGTTTAGGCGAAATACTAGAATTAACATTTTCTAACCTAGAGATATTGCTTTTTTTGGTATGTAATATTTCTGCCAACTCCTCCTGAGTAAACCCTGCCTCTTTACGAAGCTTAATTAGCTGTGTTCTAAGAATATAAGCAGGAGCAAGCTTTTCATACTCTAACTTTACTTCTACGTTTTCTAATGCTTTTTGCTTAAAATCGTTTAATGATGGCCTCATGATTTAACCTCTTTTAATCTTTTGCGAGCTATTCCCATTTCTTTAATGGGGATTTTTTGATAACAGAATGAAGAATAATCACTTCCTTATTCTTAACTGTACAAAAGAATGACCGATCAATGCCTTCTACACCTTTAGCTCTTATTTCAAAAAGCCCATTACCGAGTGCTTTTGTATAAGATAAGCCCAATGCAGGACCGCATTCCTCCACCATTTCAGCGATATGCAAAAAATTAGCTAAAACGCCTTTAGGAAAAGAGAGTGTCTCTGCTTCTACTTTTTGATTGTAAAACGATATATGCCATTCCATGGCTTAAATTATTATCATTTGTGATAACTTTGTCAATTAACTTATTCCTTTCGATGCTAAAAATCAAATTGGCTGATATCTTGTTTTTCTTTGTTGGGCGTTTTTGTCTATTTGAAGGCCTTGCTAGAGGTCTGAATTTGACTCAACCAGTAACTCGTCCATAATTTTTTTAAATACATCATCAGTTAAACCATATTTCTCAGCTATTTGATGAAATATAGAACTTATATCTGAATCTACTGCCATAAAAAATTCATTGGTTTGTTCAAGCTCTGCGATCATTTTATTACGACCCTTTTCATTCATGAATTCCATTGCACGTTCAGAGAAATAAGAATGGGCAAGCCAATTACGCTTTTCTAGAGCTTTTTTTAGCTTAACCTTAAGCTGCTCACAAGGAATACCAAGTTTTTGTAAACGATCTAAAAGTTGCCCCATTGCTCTCTTGCTTTCACTATCAAAGAATTTGTCAAAATCTTCATACCATAGGAAATTTTAGGGTCAGCTCTAACATTCATACATTTTTGTTGGAATGTTAGAACTGACCCCAATGTCATTAAGTTAAGCGATAACCCCTTGATTTATTTTGTCCTTTTATAACTGGAGAAATGTAATTTATTCTTCATTTTTGATTT
>WTAG01000535.1 GCA_013139755.1 Methylomarinum sp.
TATTATGTATAGGTGGGTTAATCGCTTTTATTTGATATGAGATTAACGGAGGATAGAATTCTGAAATGAAACCAAGATAGAAATTGTAAGACTGCTAGCTTGTCTTTAAAATCAACTCCAATACAAACTTACTGCCTAAATAGGCGAGAGCCAAAGACACAAAACCAACTAAAGTCCATTGCATGGCTGTTTTCCCCCGCCATCCGTAATAGGTGCGTCCAAATAATAATCCTGAAAAGATCAGCCAGGCAAAAATCGAGAGTGTGGTTTTGTGTACTAAGTGCTGTGCAAACAAGTCTTCTATAAAAACAAATCCACTAATAAGCGATAGGGTTAAAAAGCCTACACCCGCGCCAATCATTTGGAATAGCAAGGTTTCCATCGTTTGTAGAGGGGGGAATGAGTGCAATATATTGCTGGTTTGATGGTTTTTTAGCTGTTTATCCTGCATAGCTAATAATATGGCTTGTAATGCAGCAATATTAAGTAAGCTGAAGGCAATAATAGATGTCAGTATGTGTATGTTCATCTGCCAGCTGTACAGTTGCTGAGGCTGTGTGTTGTCAGAAAAAGCAAGGTCAAGGCTAAGCATGATGGCAGCGAAAGGAAAGATAGCAAGCCCTAACTTTTCTACGGGCTTACTTAGAGAGGTTAAAAGCAATAGCAGTGCAATCAGTGATGAAATGAATGAGGTGGTGTGAAAGAAACTAAAATTGAATCCGTTATTTAATGTGAATAGCAAGCCGCTATAGCTCAAGTGTGATAACACAGCCAACCACGCTAAGTACATGGTGGTGTGAGAGATTTTTTTTTGTTTAAGCTCTTTGAGAATGAATCCTGTCGAAACCAGATAAAGGCAGATAGAGATTGCGCCTGTAATAATAGAGCTCATGATATTTGCCAGTTTGGGTTGCGGTAAAGAAAAATCAAAAAGTCATGCTGAATCATATGGTAATATATTGCGCTAAATAGTCATAGTGCATTTGAATTGGCCAATAACATTTATATAACAAAAATAATCTCCTATGTTTGATAATTTATCCGACCGTTTAGGCAGTACGCTTAAAAATTTAAAAGGCCAAGGTAAGCTAACCGAGGCTAATATTAAAGATACCCTGCGTGAAGTGCGTATGGCTCTGCTTGAGGCTGATGTGGCTTTGCCTGTCGTTACCGATTTTGTCGAACAGGTAAAAGAGGGTGCGCTAGGGAAGCAAGTTCAAAGCAGTTTAAACCCTGGTCAGGCTTTAATTAAACTGGTTCAGGCTGAATTAGTTAAAGTGATGGGGGAGGCAAATGAGGAGTTAGATCTTAAAGCTAATCCTCCAGCTATAGTCTTGATGGCTGGTTTGCAGGGTGCTGGTAAAACAACAACAGTTGCAAAATTGGGTCGATGGCTGAAAGAGACTAAAAAGAAAAAGGTTGGTGTGGTTAGTGCTGATGTCTATCGCCCTGCGGCGATTAAACAGCTACAAACACTGGCTGATGACCTTGATCTGGTATTCTTTGAGAGTGATGTTTCGCAAAAACCAGTTGATATTGCTGTAAATGCAATTGAAGCTGCTAAAAAACAGTTTCTTGATGTAGTGATTGTCGATACTGCGGGTCGTTTGCATGTTGATGATGAAATGATGGGCGAGATTAAAGAGCTGCATGCAGCGATTAATCCCGTTGAGACACTGTTTGTTGTTGATAGTATGACAGGGCAGGATGCAGCAAACACCGCTAAAGCATTTGATGATGCATTGCCGCTAACGGGTGTGATTTTGACCAAGGCTGATGGTGATGCTCGCGGTGGCGCGGCATTATCTATCAGACATATTACTGGTAAGCCGATTAAATTTATCGGTATGGGTGAGAAAACAGATGCCCTAGAGCCTTTCCATCCTGATCGGATTGCTTCTCGTATTTTAGGTATGGGGGATATGCTCTCTCTTATTGAAGATATTGAGCAAAAAGCCGATAAGAAAAAAGCAGAAAAACTTGCTAGAAAAATTAGCAAAGGAAAAAGTTTTGATCTGGATGACTTTAAAGACCAGTTGTTACAGATGCAAAATATGGGTGGGGTTGGCGCAATGATGGATAAACTGCCTGGAATGGGTGGTGTGCCACAAGATATGAAAGATAAAGTTGATGATAAAATGATTGCAAGGCAAATTGCTGTGATTAATTCAATGACTTTACAAGAAAGACATTTTCCTGATTTGATTAAAGGTAATCGGAAAAAAAGGATTGCCAAAGGTTGTGGGCAAGAGTTGCAGGATGTGAATCGGATTCTTAAGCAGCATAAGATGATGCAGAAGATGATGAAGAAATTTGCTAAAGGTAATATGACTAATATGATGCGCGGAATTAAAAGTAATATGCGTGGAATGAGGCGGTAATGGCATCATTCTTGATGTTGCATTAAGAGTGTCGTAGTGCTGAGAGTTAGGGTGAAAAAGAATAATTCATTAGTATATACTTCACACGGTCACGGATGCGGTTTTCTATCGGTCGATTTTTGCCGATAGGCAGCGTTGCTAAAACAGTTGCGTAGCTTGCTATGCGCCTGTTTCAGCGCCTTGCTATCGACAAAAAACAACTCGCTATAAAATCCACTTCCGTAACCGCGCGAAGTATAAATATATTTTTTTATATTTTATCCTTCACATATTTTATAATTCGCGTAGAATAGGCGGATTGAATTTTGATTGAAAGTTTTTTAAGGTATTTACATGGTAACTATTCGTCTTGCTAGAGGTGGCGCAAAAAATCGTCCGTTTTATCACATTGTTGTTACAGACAGCAGAAATAGCCGTGATGGTCGATATATTGAGCGTTTAGGTTTTTTTAACCCTTTTGCTCGTGGTAGCGAAGAATCAATACGTTTAAATGATGACCGTATTAATTACTGGAAATCTGTTGGTGCACAGCCATCTGATCGTGTTGCAAAACTGATCAAAGACGCAAGTAAAGCAGCTGCATAAATATTTTGTCTGAGGATGAGCTCATCAGCGTTGGTGAAATAGCCGGCGTATTTGGAATAAAGGGATGGGTAAAGGTTTATTCGCATACTGATCCGCGGGGAAATATTTTAAAATATTCGCCCTGGATCATTAAAAAAGGCAATGAGCTTAAAGAAGTAAAACTTATTAATGGCAAACAGCAAGGTAAATCGGTTGTTGCTTGTTTAGAGGGTGTTACTGACAGAAATGTTGCTGAATCTTATTTGGGTTGGGATATTCTGATAAAGAAGAGTCAATTACCTAAGTCAGGAAACGGTGATTATTACTGGGCTGATCTTGTTGGTTTGCGAGTAGATACAGAACAAGGTGTTTGTTTGGGTAAGGTAGATCATCTTATTGAAACTGGCGCAAATGATGTTTTAGTTGTCAAGGATGATGCTGATGAAGAGCGTTTAATTCCATTTTTGCATGAACAAGTGATTAAAAATATTGATCTAGACGGTAATTTAATGATTGTCGATTGGGATCCTGATTTTTAATTAATTGGATATGCATTTTGATATTGTCACGTTATTTCCTGAGATGATTCTGGGTGGTGCTGGTTACGGTGTAACGGGTACAGCGATAGAACGGGGCGTGGTTGGTTTATCAGTTTGGAATCCTAGGGATTACACACTGGACAAACATCGTACCGTAGATGATCGTCCTTATGGCGGTGGTCCAGGTATGGTAATGAAGTGCCAACCTCTTTGTGATGCGGTTAATGCTGCTAAGCAGAATAAGAATACTGAGAGTAAAGTTGTTTATTTGAGTCCACAAGGGAAACAGATAACACAAGACTTGTTAATAGAAGCGAGTCAACTGTCTCAACTTATTTTAGTGGCTGGGCGTTATGAAGGTATTGATGAGCGTTTTATTAATACGGTTTGTGATGAAGAATGGTCGTTGGGTGATTATGTTATCAGTGGTGGAGAGTTAGCTGCACTGGTTGTTATTGATGCAATTACCCGATTAGTTCCTGGTGTTTTGGGTGATGAAAATTCTGCAAAGCAGGATTCTTATATGGATGGTTTGTTAGATTATCCACATTATACGAGACCTGAGCAGGATGAGTTAGGTGCAGTGCCAAATGTATTGTTGAGTGGTAATCATAAGGCAATAAGCCGCTGGCGAATGAAACAAGCGTTGGGTCGAACGTCACTAAGGCGACCTGATTTGTTAGAAGTTAAAAAATTAAGTGCAGAGCAGGATGCTTTGTTAGAAGAATTTAGGAATGAAGTACAAGAGTCGGACTGAGTCTTTTTGTGGTGTGTTCCTTACAATTAAAATTGATGTTTATAGGGTGTGGTAATGACAAATATTATTGATATATTAGACGCAGAACAATTAAAGACAGATGTCCCTAATTTTGGACCAGGTGATACTGTAGTTGTTCAGGTAAAAGTAAAAGAAGGGGATCGTGAGAGATTACAGGCTTATGAAGGTGTTGTAATTGCAAAACGTAACCGTGGATTAAACTCTGCTTTCACTGTAAGAAAAATTTCTCATGGTGTGGGTGTTGAGCGTGTTTTCCAAACACACAGTAAAATGGTTGGCGGTATTGAAGTTAAACGTCGCGGTGCTGTACGTAGAGCTAAGTTATATTACCTACGTAACTTAACTGGTAGAGCAGCACGTATTAAAGAAAAATTAGGTTAATCTAATCTTCTTTATCAAAAAGGGGCAGCTTATAAGCTGCCTTTTTTTTGCCTAAAATTTAGCGCTTATAGAGTGGGCTTTAGTCCGCAAATGCAAATATGTTGTACCGCCTAGTGGTTTAAATACTATCAATAAAAAGTCGATGGAAATTATTTCTTACTATGAAAAGAGAGTAATATCAATTTATTTAAGGAATGTGTGCGAAATAGTTTGAGCAAGTATAAGATGAGCAAAGCTTCTTTCGTGCCCATCCTGCAAAAAAATAGATAGTTGTCGAAGTTATTTTATGCAGGTTCCTAAGTTTTTGGAACGTAGGGGAAGGCTAAAAATGTCAGTCACTATTCATTGGGTTAATCAGCAAAAACAAGCTAACAACTGCGCTAAGGTAGAAGTTCCGTTTGGTAGTTTACTGGTTTACCAGTGCGATAATGTCATCATACAAACTAAATGGTGTGTCATAGGTTTGGACGAGTTAGTTGTTGACAGTAACCTTGGTACACAGATTCAACGCTATCTAAATAATCCAACAAGTTCTTTAGTAGTGAGTTTACAAAAACAAGGGACAGACTTTAGGCATAAAGTTTGGGCTGAGATTTGTAAAATACCCGTAGGACAGGTTTTAAGTTATTCAAAATTAGCCAATCAAATAGGCTCAGGCGCTAGAGCTGTCGCTAATGCCTGTAGAGATAATCCATTTCCAGGTATTATTCCTTGTCATCGAGTTGTTGCGGTGAACGGTTTGGGTGGTTATATGGGAGAAACAAGTGGGACGTTATTTGAAGTTAAACGTCATTTATTGTTAATGGAATCACAAGCAATAACGGGCTGAGGTTGGTTAATGGAAGCGTCTTTAGAGAAAATAGATTTATTTTTAGATTCTATATGGGTAGAGTCTGGCTTAAGTGAAAATACATTGTCCGCATATGGCAGTGATTTAAAAATATTTGCCCTATGGCTCAAGGATAAGCCTTTGCTTAGGGTTGAAGAAAGTGATATTGCCTTGTTTTTGGATAGTCGTTATAAAGAGGGGGTAGGCGCACGCTCCTCTGCTCGTATCTTATCAAGTTTAAAGCGGTTTTTTGGCTATTTGCATAGAGAAGGCGCTATAGAAACGGATCCGACTGTTTTAATAGAAGCGCCACATATTGGTCGTACTTTACCTGAGTCATTATCTGAAACGGATGTTGATTTATTAATTAATGCCCCTGAAATAACGGATGCTTTAGGATTTAGAGATAAAGTAATGTTGGAATTACTTTATGCGACAGGCTTGCGCGTTTCTGAATTGATTGGCTTAAAGTTTGAGCAAGTCAACTTTAGGCAGGGTTTTGTGCGGGTGATGGGAAAGGGTGGTAAAGAGCGTTTAGTGCCTGTTGGTGAGCAGGCGATGGAATGGCTGACAGAATATATGGCTGGGGCAAGAATGGCTATTCTTACCGAAAGACAGTGTGATTTCTTATTTGTAACAAAACGTGGCACAGGTATGACCCGACAGGCTTTTTGGTATATCATCAAGCGCTATGCTAAAAAAGCGGGGATAAAAAAAGCCTTGTCACCACATACATTACGGCATGCTTTTGCCACGCATTTGCTAAACCATGGTGCTGATTTGCGCGTTGTACAATTATTATTAGGGCACTCGGATTTATCGACGACTCAAATATATACGCATGTTGCACAAGAGCGATTGAAACGATTACATGCTGAATTTCATCCTAGGGGATGAAATTAAGAACAGGTGAAATGTAAAAGGAAGCAGCAGCTAAACTTACTTTTTAGTGAATTTATTTAACAGAGGTTTTATATTAAATGACACAAAATATTCATCCAACTGCCTATATAGCCTCTAGTGCTATCTTAGGTGAGAATGTAACGATAGGCCCTTTTGCTGTTATTGAAGATAATGTGATAGTAGGGGCTGATTGCCAATTAGGAGCACATGCGGTAATACAGTCTTATGTCAAAATGGGGCAAGGAAATATACTTCATCCTCATGCTGTTTTAGGAGGCTTACCACAAGATACTAGTTTTAAAGCAGAAACTGTCTCTTGGTTAGAGATAGGTGACAATAATGTATTTAGAGAAGGTTTTACTGCTCATAGAGCATCTGTTGAAGAGGGTGTTACATCAATAGGTTCTGATTGTTTTTTTATGAATAATAGCCATGTAGCCCATGACTGTATGGTTGGCAATAAAACGATATTTGCCAATAATGTGGCGATTGGCGGTTTTGTTGAAATTGGTGATAATGTTTTTATGGGCGGTGCTGTTGTTGTGCATCAGTTTTGTCGTATAGGATCTTACGCGATAGTGCAGGGCACAACCGGGCTTAATAAAGATGTCATTCCATTTATGCTGATTGGCGGCAGACCAGCAAAACATTACCGTTTGAACACGGTTGGTTTAAGACGGGCTGGGATAACAGGCGCTCGTTACAAAGTATTATCTTCAGCATTTAGGTTGCTCAGAAATAAAGAAAGCCTAGATGGATTGGAACAAACAGAAGAGTTAATTGCTCTCCAGAAGTGGTTAAATGCAGAAACAAAACGCGGTATTCATAGTTTTGTTGAGCTCTCTTAGTGGATAGATTAAATATTAATAAGAATAAATTCTTAGGAAATACATGAAACAAGCAATTATTTATGCATTAGATTTTGACGGTGTAATTTGTGATAGCGCGCTAGAAACTGGTGTTTCAGGATGGAAAGCCGCAGCAAAAATCTGGGATGATTTTACTACGTCTTTACCATCAAAGGATTTCTCAGATAAGTTTCGTCAGGT
>WTAG01000205.1 GCA_013139755.1 Methylomarinum sp.
AGCGGAAGCATTACTGGGTAATGGTGATATGTTATTTCTGCCTTCAGGGACTAGTATTCCTATTAGAGCGCATGGTGCTTTTGTTGATGATCATGAAGTACACAAGGTAGTAGAGTTCCTTAAGCAAACAGCACCGACAAATTATTTAGAAGAAATAACCCAGGAACGCTCTGATATGGGTGGAACAATAGCGGAAGGCGGTGGCGACTCTGAAATGGATGCTTTGTATGATGAAGCGGTTATGTTTGTGACAGAATCAAGAAAAGCCTCAATATCCAGTGTACAAAGACGTTTTAAAGTGGGCTATAACCGAGCTGCCAGAATGATAGAAGATATGGAGGCGGCGGGTGTAGTTAGCGCACCAGAAGGTAATGGTTCAAGACAAGTTTTAGCACCACCTGCACCAAAGGATTAAAATGAGTAGTACTATTATAGGTTTAATCGTTGTTCTGTTTATATCAACTTTTGTAGGTTGGTTCTTTAGTCATTCTAAAAAATCAGAAATGCCGATTAAAGTCATGTTGTTTGTGCTTTATTTCTGGATTTCTGTATTTGTTCAGATAATGATTTTTGCAGGTCTTTATCAATTTGAATTGCTTGATGCTTTTATAAAAAATAACTAATAAGAAGTTAGTCCTATAATTTTAATTGCTCTAAAGCCCAGCTTACATGCTCTCTTACTATATCTGATGTATTAGATTGTTTGTCTAATAAGGCGTTTATGGTTTGTTCAGAGCGGGAACTGTTACCCAGTGCCACGGCAATATTTCTTAGCCAGCGGGTATAACCTATACGCCTAATCGCCGAGCCCTCCATGTTTTTTAAAAACTGATCTTCAGTCCAGCTAAATAGCTCGGTTAATTGCACATTATTCAGATTATGGCGCGGGTTATAGTCTTTTTCTGTGGTAAGTTTAGCAAAGCGATTCCAAGGGCAGATCAGCTGACAATCATCACAACCATAAATTCTATTTCCGATGGAGCTGCGTAAATGATCAGGAATAGAGCCATGAAGCTCTATGGTTAAATAGGAAATACAACGCCGAGCATCCACTTGATAAAGTGCGACAATGGCTTGAGTTGGACAAATGTCGATACAGGCCTTACATTTTCCGCAATGTTCTGTGGCTTTTTGATCCGCTGGAAGAGGGATGTCGGTATAAATTTCGCCTAAAAAAAACCAAGATCCGGCTTTACGATTAATCACATTAGAATGCTTACCAATCCAGCCTAAGCCTGCCTTTTCTGCAATGGCTTTTTCTAAGACTGGCGCGCTATCAACAAAGGCACGATAGCCAAAATCGCCTATTTCCTGTTCGATTTTTGTCGCCAGTTTTTGTAAACGATTACGTAGAATCTTATGATAATCTCTGCCCAATGCATAGCGAGAGATAAAGGCTGCAATAGGCGAATCTAATACGCTGTTCATTTGGTCAGCCGTTTCAGGCAAATAATTCATACGTACTGAAATAATACTCACCGTTCCTTCTTGTAATAAGTTAGGCCGAGATCTTTTTAGGCCATGCTTATGCATATAGTCCATATCCGCATGAAAGCCTTTATCTACCCAATTGTTTAAATGATTTTCTGCGACTGCTAAATCAGTATCTGAAATACCCACTTGTTGAAAGCCTAATTCCTCTCCCCATTGTTTGATTTTGAGTGCAAGATCTGAATTATGATGAGGGATATTTTTGTCCATTGAGGTGAGAGCAAATATAATAGATTAAATACATAGTTTACCTTACCTAGCCAGATGCAGAAATTACCAACTAAATTATATTTAACCGAACAAGTCAGAGCCATGGATCGTATGGCTATTGAAGAAAAAGGCATTCCAGGGATAGATTTAATGCGCAAGGCAGGTGCTGCGGTTTTTGAACTGATACAGAAAGACTATAGCAATGAGCATCTGATTATCTTTTGTGGCGCGGGTAATAATGCAGGTGATGGTTATGTGGTCGCCGCATTAGCACTTAAAGCAGGGGTTAAGGTAGATGTTTTTTACTTATCTACCCCCAGTGAGCTTAAAGGGGATGCTTTAACTGCTTATCAGGATTACCTTATGGTTGGCGGTTTTGCAATTATATTTGATGATAATCGCGTGTTAAAAAAAGGTATTATTATTGATGCCTTATTGGGGACAGGTTCAGACCGCGCAGTGTCGGGTGACTACGAAACAGCGGTTAACTGTATTAAGCAATCAAAACTACCTGTTATAGCAATCGATATTCCATCGGGTCTTAATGCGGATACAGGGAATGTCATGGGATGTGCTGTAAAAGCGGATGTGAGTGTCAGTTTTATTGCACTCAAGCAAGGCATGTTTACCGGCGAGGCAGCAGAGTATTGTGGACGTATTGTCTACTCATCTTTAGGGATTACGGATGATGTATTTAACGCATTCCCCGCAGCAGTTAAGCGTATTGACTCGTTTAAACTGCCAAAACGTCATCGTTGCTCACATAAAGGTCATTATGGGCATGTGTTAGTTGTAGGTGGTGACGTTGGTTTTAGCGGTGCAATAAACTTAGCTGCAGAAGCGGTACTTAGGACTGGTGCTGGTTTGGTGAGTGTAGCAACGCGGCCTGAACATGCTGCATCGATTAACGTAATGCGTCCAGAGCTTATGTGTCATGGTATTGAATCAGCGAGTGAATTAAGCCCTTTATTAAATAAAGCAACTGTAGTCGTAATTGGGCCAGGGTTAGGACAAAGCCAATGGGCAAAGGACTTATTACAGGAAGTATTACAATCGGGTAAATCAACTGTCTGTGATGCAGATGCACTTAATTTATTAGCAAAAGAACCGCAATATCAGCATAAC
>WTAG01000115.1 GCA_013139755.1 Methylomarinum sp.
CAGACTACTGAAAAAATGAATGCCATTATCAAGGTATTCATATTCCCACTTCCACTGCCAACCTGTTACTTTAATTGACATATCAGAATCTTGAACATTATCCATATCCATAAGACTCTTCGTTGCAGGAATTGCCATAGCAATTAATATAACGGTTGGGATAATCGTCCAGATAATCTCTACTGTTGTATTCTCATGGAATTGCTCAGCTTTATGCCCCATTGATTTACGATGAAAATAAATCGAATAAAACATCGTACCAAAGACAGCAATACCAATGAATACACAGATCCATAAAATCAGCATATGAAGATCATAAACTTCATTACTGAGATCAGTGACCCCCTTCATCAGATTGAGAGTGTAATCCGCATGAGCAGACCCTTGACCTAAAGTCATTAAGGTTAGAGCAGCGAATAGTTGCTTTGTTTTCTTCACGGAGCAGCCTCCTATTAGTAGTTATAAACTTGTATGCGTTATGTTTTTGGTAATTTAAGGCAGGTAAGTTGTATAAAACTTACACTAGTACAGCCTTATTATTACAGCCCCTTCCCAAAGGCTATCTTATTTTTTTGTGGTTATCGCAATTAGCCGGGTAATTCTAACCTATCATCCTTTTCTATTCCAGAAGTGCTGACAATGATTTTTCATAAGTACAAAAAAAGGCCTGTGAAAAATTCATTCCACAGACCTTTTTTTCTAAATGTTTTTAGTTAACTATTCAGAGCATCCGCATAGGCAAAATCAAAATTTGGGATATGGCTATCCAGCCAACCTTTAACCATTTGACCCACTTCATCCGTCACATCTGCTTCACCTGCGTGAAATTTCTGTTGTAGGCCAGCACAGATACCAACTAAGGCATCATGCTCTTCTTTATGGCGTTCATAACCAGCATAGCCTTTAGCTTGCATTTCTTTTTCTTCATGTGCAAAGTGTTCAACAACATAAGCAATCAATGCATCTAGTGAAGCACCAATTTGTGAGCGCTCAGCACCGCCAATTGCGTCATCATATAACTTATTTAACAGACTAAAAATTTCTTTATGCTCATCATCTGCGAAACCCACTTTTGTTGCATATTGCTCAGCAGTCCAAGTCATTAAAGCCATATCATTTCTCCAGATTTGTTTTTTTTATAAAAGGAGCTGCAATTATGCTGAGTTTTTTTATTCACTCTTTGACCTAGATCAATTTTTCTCCATTTATATGATTTACCAATACATCAAACTCCTTTTCCTTTACATATGGCAAAACACCTAACAACGGTGCAGATATTTTGTTTTTTAAGGTGCTGATATTTTCACTTTGCTTATCCATATCATTATCAACACACATAGCCAACCAGCCAGCACACTCAACCCCAGAAGCTTGTATTGCCTGAAAAGTCAGCCGAGCATGATTGATACAGCCCAACCGAATGCCAACAACCATAATCACAGGTATTTGCAGTGCACTAGCAAGATCAGCAATATCATAATCATCGCTTAATGGTGCTAACCAGCCACCTGCACCTTCCACTATCACTACATCAGCCTTATTTTTTATCTTGTTGAATGCTTGTACAAGCTCATTTAACTGCACAGTCTCATCAATAGCCGCCAGATGTGGTGATACTGGCATTTCAAAAGCATAAGGATTAATCTCACTATAATCTAGCGCTAAGGATGAATTTTCTTGCAACAATAAGGCATCTTCATTTTTCAATTGCCCATCAATCCATTCACAACCGGCGGCTACTGGCTTCATTCCTACAACTGATTGTCCCTGGCGCTTAAAGTAGCGCATTAAAGCAACTGTAGCCCATGTCTTACCAACACCAGTATCTGTACCGGTAATAAAATAGCCTTTTTTCATGATCCTACCTTCGCGCTTACAAAGATCAACTCATCGGTCGCTGGAATCATTCCATTCAGGCGATACCTTTCATAAGATTCAATCATCCTTTGCATGCTGCTCTTGCTGGTTGTTTGTCTATTGCGACCCGCTAAAACATTATGAGCACCAATACCTTTAAGCTCTCGCATTAGATCTAAAACTGTTTGATAATTTGATTGATAGTGTTTGCTTTCAATCTGTATATCTTCAAACCCTGCTTGCTGTAAAAAAACCAATAATTCTTCAGCCGAATAAAAATCATTTACATGAGTATATTTATCAACCTCAGCCCACGCTTGCTTAAGTTCCTGCAAGGTTGCTGGACCAAAGGTTGAAAAAACCAGCCGCCCTTCTTTTTTAAGCACCTGTTTAAAGCCGACAAAAACATCAACTAAGTTTTGACACCATTGCAACGCTACGTTGGAAACTATTTTATCAACCGACTGTTTCTGTAACGGCAAACTCTCAGCATCTGCACAGATAGCCTGTACCGCATCAACAGCTTGCAACTTGGACTTGGTCATTTGCACCATAGACAAAGCAATATCAATCGCAATCATTTGCTTAACATCACTTCTGGACATGAGCTCTTGAGTTAAGAACCCCGTCCCACAACCAACATCAACTACCGTGTGATCCGCGTGATTAATCGCAAACTTAGCCAATAAATCCAGCCCAACCTCTCTTTGTAAGGTTGCCAAACCATCATAAGTATTGGCCGCCGAAGCAAACGAATGCCTCACCTTATTTTTATCTATAGAAATAACAGCACTCATACAAAACGTTTTATTATTTCAATCACTTCTGATTGATGCGATAAAAAGGGCACATGTCCTGCGCCCGAAATAATATTTAATTCACAAGCCGGCTGTATTTTTTGTATATCTTGACTTACCTGCACAGGAATTAAGCTATCTTTATCACCCTGAATAATACTCACTGGCATATTCAGAGCCATTAAATCTGCTCTTAAATCAGCATTTTTTAAAATATCCAAAGCGCTCTGTAATATATTTTCTTTAGGGGGGTCACAAGACTGTATCGCTATTTTTAATTCTTTTAACAAGGCTTTACCATTTGGCAAGCTATTAACCTGCAACGCTAAAAATCGCACTAAAGTGACAGAACAATTTAAAGAAAGATTATTAGCAAAATCTTCCAGTAACACTGCTTTCATACCAGCCCAATTCTGCTCTGCTACAAACCGAGGGTTACCAGCCAGTAGCATTAATGATTCAACTCGCTGAGGAAATCTATTTGCCATTGTTAATGCGACTGACGCGCCTAAAGACCAACCTAATACACAAAAAGGTGTTTCAGGTGAAGACTCAATCAAGGCATCACTTATTTGCTCCAGTGTATACGGATCTACTGAATCACTAGATCCGTGCCCAGGCAAATCTAAACACGTCACCTGATAATGTTGTGCCAACTGTTGTGCAAATGACCGCCAAATACCTGTATGCATCGCCCAGCCATGAATTAACACAACAGGCCTACCCTGTCCGTAAACTTCTTTATGAATTTTTATCATGAAATGATGTCATCCAGCGCATCCAGCAATTGATCAACCTGTTGCTGTTGATGATTTGCAGAAAAAGTGATTCTTAACCTAGCTTCACCATTAGGCACTGTTGGCGGACGAATTGCGCTGACTAAAAAGCCTTTGCGCAATAA
>WTAG01000463.1 GCA_013139755.1 Methylomarinum sp.
ATAAACAGATCAAACAACAGAATATTATTTTAGAACGTGAAGTAAAGAAAAGAACAAAAGAGCTTTATGATACGCGGCAACAAGTCATTCAAAGATTAGGTCTGGCGGCAGAGTATCGGGATAATGAAACCGGTAATCATATTATCCGGATGAGTAAATACTCAAAACTGTTAGCATTGGCGTATGGACTTCCGGAAAAGCAAGCGGATTTAATCTTAAACGCTTCACCTATGCATGATATTGGGAAAATTGGTATTCCAGATAATGTCTTATTAAAGCCTGGAAAGTTAAATACAGATGAATGGAAGACCATGCAAAGCCATGTTGTTATCGGGGGCGATTTATTGGCGGGGGATGATTCTGAATTAATGGTTATAGCGCGACAAATTGCTCTACATCACCACGAGAAATGGGATGGTAATGGTTATCCTGAAGGCTTAAAGGGTGAGGAAATTTCAATTGAGGGTAGGATTTGTGCTATAGCAGATGTATTTGATGCATTACTTTCTGAGCGACCTTATAAAAAACCCTGGACTGTAGAAATGGCTTTAGAGTTAATAGAAAGTGAAGCAGGAAAACAGTTCGATCCAGATCTCGCACCATTAATACGACAAATATTACCTGAAGTTCAAGTTATTATGGAAAAGTACACGGATGCAAGTGATTGATGAAGAAGAGTGATTTTAATTATGATTTACCTGAGCATCTAATCGCTCAAAAACCATTAGCTAAACGTATTTCAAGTCGATTGTTGTGTATGGATAAATCAACAGGTGTTTTAAGTGATAAACAATTTGTTGATTTTGTTGATTTGATTAATGAAAACGATTTGCTGGTTTTAAATGACACCAAAGTGATTCCCGCACGTTTATATGGAAAGAAACAAACAGGTGGTAAGGTCGAAATATTAATTGAGCGAGTTCTGGATGAGCATAATGCCTTGGCGCATATACGCTCCAGTAAATCACCTAAAGCAGGTGCGATTATTGAATTGGATAATGGGTTTAGCCTAACTGTCACAGGGCGAGATGATGACTTGTTTTGTCTTGAGTTTACAGCTGAAATGTCATTCTTCGATTTACTTGATCAAATCGGGCATATCCCTTTACCACCTTATATAACACGTGAAGATGACGAGGAAGATTTAACCCGTTATCAAACAGTGTTTGCCAAGCAGTCAGGCGCAGTCGCTGCACCAACGGCAGGCTTGCATTTTGATCAGGCGACTATAGATCGCTTAGAAAAAAAAGGTGTTGCCAAGGCCTTTGTTACCTTGCATGTAGGGAGTGGTACTTTTAGACCTGTTAAGGTTGATGATTTATCCGAACATGTCATGCACAAAGAATATTATTCGGTTTCACAAGAAACCGTTGATAAAGTGCAGCAGACCCACGTAAAGGGCGGACGTGTTATAGCCATTGGTACAACGGCGGTTAGAGCATTAGAATCAGCCTCTAGATCAGGGCAATTACAAGCCGGCTTTGGTGATACAGATTTATTTATTACCCCAGGATATCAATTTAACTCTGTGGATGCGATGCTGACTAATTTTCACTTACCTGAATCTACACTATTAATGCTAATTTCTGCATTTGCTGGCTACGATCATGTGGTAAATGCTTATCAACATGCTATTGAACAAGCATACCGCTTTTTTAGTTACGGTGATGCAATGTTTTTGTCCGATGCAACAGCGCCCCCTTCGGCGTAATTAAATATAGTGCGGACTTTTACTCCATTCAAACGCCTAGTTTCCTAGGCATAATTCTCGTTTAGATTAACCGCTGAAAGCAATGCTAGAAAACGCAATTTTCTCCCCTCAATTACCACAAAAAGTCACTCAACCCTTATTTTGGACAGGCTTAAGTGGCTGTGGTGATTCATTGGCGATTGCTTCTGCAATTAAAAATGAAAATCGATTATTTGTTATTGTCACACCAGATAACCAAACCGCTCTTCGCTTAGAGCATGAATTATCATTTTTTCTGTCTGATGAGTATCCCATACTACATTTTCCTGATTGGGAAACCTTGCCTTATGATGTTTTCTCGCCTTTACCTGAGATAATATCCGAGCGCTTAAAAACCTTGGCGGTATTGCCAGAAACTAAACGTGGAGCCTTGGTTGTTTCAGTTGCTACTTTAATGCACAGACTGGCTCCAAGAGAGCATGTTTTGGCTCACAGCTTTTTTATAGAAGTTGGCGGAGTTTTTAATATGGAGCTGAACAGAGTCAAGCTGGAGAGTGTTGGCTATCAGTGCGTCTCTCAAGTCTATCAACATGCGGAATTTGCGGTACGAGGCGCCATAGTCGATTTATTTCCGATGGGAAGCAAATTACCCTATCGTATTGAATTGATGGATGACGATATTGAATCCATTAGAACATTTGACCCTGATACTCAACGCTCATTAGAAAAAATTGATAAGGTTCAATTGTTTCCAGCCAGAGAATTTCCGTTTACAGATGATGCGATAAAACATTTTCGCCAGGCATTTAGAAATCAGTTTCCTGAAGTATCAGCAAAAAATATCTTATATCTTGATGTCAGTAAAGGTATTGCGCCAGGTGGGGTTGAATATTATTTTCCTCTGTTTGTTGATAGCACCGAAACTTTATTCGACTATTTACCCAAAACGACAGCATTGGTGTTGCCAGAATCATATGTTGAGGCAGCAGAATTATTTTATGAAGAAGTAGAAGAGCGATTCCAGCAACGAAAATATGATGTTGACAGACCTCTTTTAGATCCGCTCCAGTTATTCCTTAAGGCTGATGAGTTAAAGCAGAAAACAGATGTATTTTCTAGGGTCATACTTTCAAAACAGGCTGAAATAGAGACTGATTTTGCTTGTGCTCAATTGCCTGATGTGACTATAGATGATCGGCTTAAAGAACCTGCTAAGCAATTGTTATCATTTCTAGCTACATTTTCAGGGAAAGTGCTTTTTGTTGCCGAAACAGCGGGGCATAGAGAAGGTTTAATAGAGAAACTCAAACCATATAAGGTGCGTTTAAAGCTAGTTCATTCTTGGCAAGCGTTTTTAGATGAGCCGCAACTAGCGTGTATTATTGTTGCACCAATGGATCACGGTTTATTGTTGGCTGATCCTGCCATTGCCATTATTACCGAAAGGCAGCTTAGCGGTGAGAAAGTACAGCAGCGACGTAGACGGCGTAAATCTGCCGCTAAAGAGCTGGAAAATGTATTCAATAACCTTAATGAATTATCGGTAGGTTCTCCTGTTGTTCATCAAGAGCATGGTGTTGGTCGATATTTAGGTCTGCAAACATTAGAAATTGGTGGGATTGAATCTGAATTTTTGACTTTGGAATATGCTAATGATGACAAACTTTATGTGCCCGTATCATCATTACAATTAATTGGCCGATACAGTGGTGCAAGCGCAGAAAGTGCGCCATTACATAAGCTAGGTAGTGATCGCTGGAGTAAAGCTAAGAAAAAAGCCATGGAAAGGGCAAGAGATGTTGCTGCTGAATTGCTTGATATTCATGCTAAACGTGCGGCCAAACAGGGGCATGCTTTTAAAGTGACTGATGAAGAGTATTTGACATTCTCGGCGGCATTTCCTTTTGAAGAAACCCCCGACCAGGCAGCAGCAATAGAGGCGCTTTATCAGGATATGCTAAGCCCGCAGCCTATGGATAGAGTGATTTGTGGTGATGTAGGTTTTGGTAAAACAGAAGTTGCAATGAGGGCCGCTTTTGTTGCTGTACAAAGTGGAAAGCAAGTGGCTGTGTTAGTACCTACCACTTTATTGGCACAACAGCATTATCAAAATTTTAGAGACCGCTTTGCTGATTGGCCGGTACGGGTCGAAGTGATGTCACGATTTGTCACTGCAAAGCAGCAGAAAAGCATTGTGGCTGAATTAGAAAGCGGTCAGGTAGATATTGTAATCGGTACCCATAAGCTGCTTTCAAAAGAGATGAAGTATAATGCATTAGGTTTGGTCATTATTGATGAAGAGCATCGCTTTGGTGTGCGTCAAAAAGAGCATTTTAAAAAATTGCGTTATGATTTGGATTTACTAACATTAACGGCGACCCCTATTCCAAGAACATTGAATATGGCAATGGCTGGGTTAAGAGATATTTCTATTATCGCCAGTCCCCCGCCTAATCGTCATCCGATTAAAACTTTTATTAACGAGTGGATTGATGTTCAAATTCAAGAAGCCTGTCAACGAGAAATTAAGCGTGGTGGACAGGTGTTTTTCTTGCATAATGATGTTAAAAGCATGGATAAAATGGCGCGGGAAATCGAAAGGTTAGTTCCCGATGCCAGAGTGAAAATTGCCCATGGGCAAATGGCAGAACGTGAGTTAGAACAGATTATGCTGGATTTCTATCACCAGCGTTTTAACTTACTATTGAGTACCACGATTATTGAAAGTGGCATAGATATACCCAGTGCTAATACCATTATTATTAAGCGGGCTGATAAGTTAGGT
>WTAG01000021.1 GCA_013139755.1 Methylomarinum sp.
TTCGGTATAAAATTTTAGCCGCCCTCGCATGCTATCGCATACGTCGGATTGGCAAATTTCCCTGACGCCTACCGCGGACTAAAAATCATCACTCTGCTATCGCTCCGTTTCCCTGATTTTCAGCGAAGGTCGGACGTGGGAACATGAGCTCTCGAAAAAACAGGGTTTGATGTGGAAAAGTAGGACATTTCTTTTTCAAAGTTCATCGTAAAAATCAAGAAAAAAGGTAGAAAGAGCAAAAGCGGGTTTCTTATGCTTGCTAAACTGAGTGCGGAAATGGAAGCGCGGACGACTAGCACGCGATTAAAAATAAAGAGCCAACCCTGAATAAATTAAAATTTGAATATATGTCAACAAAACCAATAACAATTGAATTTAAATACCCATGGACAATGGTACCATTTGAGTTTTCTGATGAGTGGATAGAGATAGTTAAGAATTCACTTAAATCAACAGATCCTCTTTTTAAAAAAGATATTTTTGTCTCTGGGCGACATGAATTTGAAAAATCACTCCTTATTGAAAATGATACAGATGATAATTATGCAATTGTCTCTATTAATAAGAAAATAGGTTCTCAAGAATACACTTGTACTACCATGGAGCTTTTTTCTTCAAGGCAGGAATATGCAAACAAATTACAGAAAGATCATGAAGTCGCATTAAAGGAAATACATGATCAGCAGAATGAAAATTGAGAGGCTGAGGTTATAAAGATTCATGAAGAAAAAATAAAGTATAACGACTACCCAACAATTTATAACTTGTCATTCAACCAGCCCAATTCTTCATTTGCGTAGTTTATTGCGGTGAAAATAAGCCAGTCGTTTGCCAAGTTTTAGATGTGAAACAGGCTGGTTAATTCATGGTTATCGGGCGCACTAACGTGCGCCCGATAACGCGAAGCTCAGTAGAACTGTCCAGAACCACCGATTATCGAAAATCCGATAACCAAGTAGCTCCAGACAGATATTTTTTAAGCATGTATCGCTATCGCTCACAAGCTTAAAAATACTCCTGAGCTTCGCGTTATATGCCTCCTGCGAATGCATGAAGCGGAAAAGAAAATTGTTGTGGAAAAAGCGAAAGTTGAGTGCTTTGAATTAAGGTTCGATGTGAAAAAGCTAACTCAGATGTGGAAAATATAAGCCTGTGAAAAAGCAAAAGCGGGGTTCGATGTTTACCAAGTTGAGTTTGGAAAAAATAAGCTCGACAGTATGCCAAGGGCTTTGGAAAGAGCAAAATCGAAATTCTGAGGTTTGCAAAGCTGAGTGCAAGAAAAGGAAGTGCGGACGACTGCCAAATTATTGAAAAATCAAACTGGCGCTTGAAAGTTAATTCAGATTCACATTAAAACCGCAGTGTGTGAAACTGCCAGTTCTGACATGAGAAAAAACCATGATGCTTATTCAAAGTCCGGAACGGAAACCAGAAAAAGCGAAAAAGCTTGAAGAGCAAGAAATCAGAAGAAATGGAACGTCCCTAAATTGATTTTATTGAACGCTATAAGCCAAAATTTGAATTAATAGAGGTATGCTTAAGGATGAAGTGATCCTTATGAATTTAGAGCTTGGCTTAGAACAAGTTTGCTCACCCCATTCTTCCATATTTTCACCACATATTTTAATACCTCTTTAGGAAACCTTAATGACAATAGCCGAATTAGACATTTATTTTCCTAGCTCTAATCAAATGACGGTTAAATTTGATAATCAAGAAAGTGAACTCTTGGATTTTCAAGCACCTTTTAGGAAAAAAGATTTAGAAGATTTACGCTGGTATATTGAAGTTTATGCAGCACAATATACAGGGGAGCCTGATGACGAAGAAGCAAAGCGTATTGAGGTGAAATTAATCACTCTGGGTGAGGCTTTATTTCAAGAGGTTTTCTCAACAAATTCTGTAAAAGACTTATTTTATAAATTTCAACAGCAACAGTCAGATAAGTTGCTGACGATTCACACTAATGAAGCCGAAATCTTAGCATTGCCTTGGGAATTGTTATGCGAACCTCAAAATATATTTTTGAGTCAGCAACAACCTCCTGTTTCAATCCGTCGTTATTGTGTTAAAAGTCACTCACCGAGCTTTAGCCTTCAAGCTAAACCTAAGTTGCGGCTGTTGTTTATCGTTAGTCGCCCCAAAGATGAAAGTTTTTTAAATCCACGTTTAGACTCGCAAGCCGTGCTAGATGCATTAGATAAACAAAATATTTCGCAAATTGAAATTGAGTTTTTAAGACCCGCAACTTTAGTAAAATTAACAGAACGTTTGAATAATAAAGATTTACCTCCAATTGATATTATTCATTTTGATGGTCATGGTGTGTATAACGAACAAAAGCAATTAGGATATTTGATATTTGAAAGCTCACCAGATCCAGATAAAACGCTAGCAATAGACGACCCTACCGCTTCAAGAAAGCACGAAGTTTCGGCTGCACTATTAAGTAATAAATTAGTTCCTCACAATATTGCCTTAGTCGTATTATCAGCCTGTCAATCAGCAACGATTAGTAATGAACCATTAGGTTGTGTAGCAGCAGGATTGACTGATAAAGGTGTGCCGACTGTTTTAGCGATGGTTTATAGCGTATTAGTACAAACCACTCACCAGTTATGTACTTCTTTTTATCAAGGGTTAGCTATAGGAGAAGGGATAGGAGCAGCTCTGGATATTGCACGTCAATCATTGAATCAACAAAATAAGCGCGGTAAAAGACGACGTGGTGAGAGTGAGTTTGAATTAACTTTACAGGACTGGTTTGTACCTGCTTTGTATAGCACTAAACAACATGATGTTTTTATACAAAGCAATGCGCCGAAAATAGAAAAAGTTGCGTTTTGCCATGATTTACCCGCGCTACAAACGGCTGGATTTTTTGGGCGCAGTTGGGAATTGTGGCAGATTGAACGCTGGTTTGTGCATGGGGTAGAGCGTATCACGATTACGGGTTTTGGAGGACAAGGGAAAACCTATTTAGCCATTGAAACTGCGCAGTGGTTACTGCGTACCGATTTGTTTAATACCGTATGTTTTGTGGATTTTTCGCGTTATCAAGGTGCAGATGCATTACGCTACGCACTCAATACGTTAGGAGTATTGCTGGATAGAACTTTACTGGATGAAAAAGCTGTGTCACCGTTATTACAAACACGGCGTTTATTATGGGTTTGGGATAATTTGGAAAGTTTAGCTGCTGAAACTTTAGACGAATTATTAACGGTAGCGGAGCAATGGTCAACTCAGTGTCATTTTTTATTCACTACCCGTCAGCATCGGTTTGCTCAGGTGGATTATGCTGAAGGAAATTCAAAGCATCAATATTTGGATTTGACGGGGTTAGCGGAAGCTGATGCGCTGGCTTATTTTAATCAGTTGTGGCAAACCTCCATACCGCCTGAACAGCCATATCCTTCACGTTACAAGTTGACCGTCTTGTTTAGTAAAGTGGCTTTTCATCCGCTATCGCTTGGCTTATTAGCACAGCAATTAAAAACGCGCACGATAGCAGAATTAGGAAAGTGTTTAGAAATGTTATTATTGTGTGAGCCAGAAGGTAGCGAAGATAAGTCGTTGCTTGCTTCATTAACATTATCTTTAGATCACTTGCAACCCAAAGAACGTAATTTAATTAAACAGTTAGGGATATTCCAAGGTGGTGCAATGGAAGAAACTATTTTTGAAATCACTGAAATTAATAAAGCTGATTGGATGAAATTGCGTCCAATTTTGGAAGATACAGGTTTAATTCAAGTAGAAAATTTAAATCATTTGGGTATTAAACACCCCTACCTTAAATTCCATCCTACTTTAGCTCCTGTTTTATGGCATGAACTTACCTTCAAGCAACAAAAAAAAATAGCTATTCATTATAGGCAAACTTATTATAAAGCATCTAACTTTCTTTATGCTGAAGACACCAAGAATATTTTTGCTATTCGTGCTATATCTTCACGAGAATTACCTAACTTTCTTTATGCTGTTTATGCAGCTTTACAAGAAAGAGAAACATTTTCTATCAAATTTTCTCGAAATATTAATATGTTTTTGGGTTACTTTGGCTTGCGAAACGAGAGAACTAAACTCATTAATAAAGCACAACAAGCAAGTGGTAAAATTGGCTCAGAAAATTGGCTTTTAGTAAAAATGGATGAAGGAGATTTTTTATCTGAATCTTATAAGTACGTCCAAGCAGAGAAAATTTTCCAAGAAATTATTAAATATTTAATTAATATTCCTAATTACCGATGTTGTTTAATATTAACGAAATTAGGCACCTGTTGTCGTTATCAGGGTAATACTATTAAGGCAAAAAAATATTATTTAAAAGGTTTGGAAATAGCGAAACAGTTAGAACAATCACATCTGGTAAAACGACAAACAGCCCTTATATATCAAGGATTAGCAAGCTCTCTTAAAGAGTCTGGGTATTATGACGATGCAAAAAAGTATTATGAAAAATCTTTGCTAATATATAAAAATATAGATGATATTAGTAGCGAAGCGTATGTGCAAGAAAAACTTGGACTATTAGCACTTACTCAAAATAATTTAGTGATTGCAGAGCAATACTTTCAGGCTGCATTAAGTATGTTTCAATCATTCAAACAAGATCTAGAGGAAGCGGGGGTTTTGAATCATTTAGGTCTAGTGTATCAAAAAAATAAAATGTGGGGGCAAGCTGAGCAATCCTATCGAAATGCTGCAAACATTCAAGAAAGACAAGGGAATTTAAATAGTGCTGCTGGAAATTGGAATAATTTAGCAATATTGAACAAAACACAAGGTAAACTAGACGCAGCCGAGAATTGGCATCTTAAAGCAATTGCAGTTCAAAGACAGGGTAATTCAAAAGATTTGGCTGACAGTTTAAATAATCTAGCCATCTTATTGCAAAACCAGCCTTACCGTTTAAATGAAGCTCAGCAATTGGCCGAAGAAGCGTTAACTATTCGTGAAGCTTTAGATGAAGCCAGTGCAGAAATTTGGAAAGCCTATAATATCTTGGCAAGGATTACTGATAAACAGAAAAATAACGAACAAGCTAAAACTTATCGCCAATTATCTCGCAATAGCTATTTAAATTTTGCGGGAATGCCTAGTCAAATTCTGCCATGGAGGCAGTTTATTGATAATATACCTATGGTTTTAACTCATCCAGAATATCGTCAAGGTTTAGAAGAAGAGTTACAACAAGCTTCAGAAGAGCAGAAAAGCCTAGTAAAAGCTATTCAGAAAATATTAGACGGTGAGCGTAATGAGGCGGTTTTACTTGAGCTTTTAGATTATACAAATGCTGCCATTATTCACTTAATTTTAAAAGGCATAGAAAACCCCGAAAGTTTAAAAACTCTATTTAATCCCTAACTCTCAGAAGGATAATATTATGATATTTACTGAACAAGAACTACAAAACCTTTCCTCTGAAATTGACAAGCAATTACGCGAATTAGAAAGTGATTCGACTAGCGAAGGAATCACCAAAGCGACAAAAGATGGTAAAAAAGTTATTCCCAGCAAACAAAAACAGCAACTGGAACAAGCTACAGGTGAAGAAGCAGAAACTTATCTGAAAAAATTCGCTTGCGCTGCGAAAAAAGACTTATGCATTGAAGGAGGTTTATTACATGATCAATTTGAAGAAATGGGCAATATGAGTAAAAAAAGTATGCTTCTTATTTTTGGCTCTGTTTTAACAGGAATAGGATTACCTGCTGCCGCTTTACAAACAACGGCTGTCGCGGTATCGGTCATTGTTCTTTACATTGGAATAAAAGCCTTTTGTGAAGATTGTGCTAGCTCATAATTAATGGGGTGTGATTAACAGTGTGAGGATTTGCTAGAATAACATTATTTTTATTGCCAATCTCCTTAGAACTAAGGAAAAAAGCGGATACTGCCTTTTAATTAAAAATCAAAGGAGCAGTTCTTGAATTTAGGTATGGAAAATAAGACCTGACAACTGCTAAACTTTTTATAACTTGGCATTCAACCAGCCAGGTTCTTCTTATACTTAGCTTATTGCGGTGAAAATAAGCCAGTCGCCTACCAGGTTTCGGACGTGAAACAGGCTGGTTAATTCATGGTTATCGGGCGCACTAACGTGCGCCCGATAACGCGAAGCTCAGTAGAACTGTCCAGAACCACCGATTATCGAAAATCCGATAACCAGTAGCTCCAGACAGATATTTTTTAAGCATGTATCG
>WTAG01000051.1 GCA_013139755.1 Methylomarinum sp.
TACCAATCCCCCTAAATAAATTATTTAGTAACTACATTTTTCAAAGCTTCTAAATATTTATACTCATTACGCACATCAGGTTCTAAATATGCACCCTCTGCCCACTCATTCCAGGCATTTATAAAAATAAAATCTTCAGGAAGCTTACGTTTCGGCATAGATTTAACTAACTCTGACAGCCAATATTCAAATCGTTCAGGTGTTGCCCCCTGAAAAATAGTCGCTCGATTTTTATATCGTGCAGTATTATCCCAATCAACAAAAGCCCCTGGATAAGTAGTTAATCCTGATTCATTGCGAACTTTGACTATTTCACTCCACACTTTGTCATACTCATAAAAGGTTAATTTTTGTTGCTGTGAAACTTTTTGTAATAAAAATCTAATTTTATGCAGAGGCATTTGAATATAGTCAGGCAACCCTCTGATAAATTTCATTAATTCAGAATGTCGTAAAAGTGATTTATCAAAACCAGGCGAATAAATTGCTTCAAAAGGTTGAAATTGGAATACAGCATCAAAGCCTTTAAGATAATCTTGAGTAGAAAACTCATGCGGCTTTTGCACAATAAAATAAAGTCCTTTTAATCCATGCTCTGTAGCTTTTTTACGCCAAAAATTCAACATATTTTCAAGTTGATGAATTTTATGCGGGCGATAAATAATAAAAACAGGTTTGCCATCAATTTTTATTGCCCGCTCATCAGTCCAAGCTTTAATTAAGTAATTAAAATGCAATTCCCATCTCTCTTTTTCAGGGGGGTGAGTTTGTTTGATTAAAATATGGTGATCTTTACCATCCCAGCGTTTTGACCAGGTTTCATTTGCCCATGACAAACAGAAAGGAAAATCTAAGGTTTTATTCTCAAGCATTAAGTTAGTCGGTGTTTCCAATAACTGCTTACCATCAAACCAATAATGATAATGACAAAAACCATAAACACCATACTCTTTAGCCATGTCAATTTGCTTAGATAAAGTTTCCATATCGGATTGATCATAAAACCCTTTCAGTGGCACTCTAGGTTGATGATGCCCATCAAATTGGGCTTTTGCACTCTTAACATTATTCCAGTCAGTAAAACCCTCACCCCACCATTTATCATTTTCTGGAATTGAATGGAGTTGGGTGAAGTACATCGCTATAAGCTTTACTATAGTATTTTGGCTCAAAAATTATCCTCTTATACAGATTTTCTTTAATTCTAATTAAAGCACTTAAAAATATTCATAGTAATTCACACATCAAATTTCTTTTTCAATTTTGCTGGTGCTCCAGCAATTAATGAATTAGCAAGAAATTTTCCTTTTAAAACACTATTAGCACCAATAACACAGTTATCTCCAATTTCTGATCCAGCTAATAAAATAGCACCATCACCTATCCAGCAATTTTTTCCAATAATAATATCACTTTCATCAGCTAAAGGGCGCAATGCTGGTAATACATTTTTTTCATATTCCCACTTTATTTTATTTTTGTAATTGCCGTGGCTATGGTCGCCTATATAGACTTTACTACCAATCAGTGTTCCTGCTCCAATAAAGATATGTTTGATAGCACTAATATGTACAAAATCAGCTATGGTGACATTATCAGAAATATGTATCACAGGAGAAAAAGACTGGTTATGATAATAATCTACAGATTCAATCCAACAAAAATCACCAATCCTTATCTTTGACCCAGTATAAATCCCATTACCTTGGACTTTGCAATGAGTGCCTACCGAACTAAAGCTTACACCACTTAAAAAATAACAAAGAACTGCGCGTAACCTTCTAATTATTGAATTTATAACAATAAAATATTGGTACCTCATAATTAAATTCCTTATATAAGTTTGTAAATCACTCTATGAAATAAATATTTCATTAAACTATCTAAAACAAACAAGCATAAGTTTATACAGTCAATGCTATGTAAATTAATTGCAAAAAAAATTATTTTTAATTAAAATTACTTGTTTTATAGCCAGATATTGAATCTTTAATCTTCTTTGTTAAAGTCCAAAAAACTTTACTTTTTTTGAAATAAAGGACAATAAAGAAAGATTTAATAAAATTAAAAAAATCATATCTTATATAAATTCTATTTAATGTTAGAACTTTAATATAATGATAATCATGCAAAAAATTATTTTCGGCATAAAAATATAAATCCGTAAATTTTTTAATATCAATGTCAATGTCAATGTCAACTATAGAATTAATATTTACAGGCTTAGTAATTAATTTTTTTCTTAGTTCTTCAGCAAAGTATTCTGGAGATGGGGTGAGCTTTGGATAATTGATTACTTTTTTATCTCGATAATTTTTATCTGCTATCAAATGGTTTACTTCTAGATGGAACTCTTCAATATCAGTATATGTGAATTTAACATTAAAACCTGGATTAAATATTCCTTCAGAATAATTACAATAAATATGTTTATCTGAGTAACCTATTAATGGTTTATTATTTGCCACAGCATATTGACTCATTAGTCCTCCAATAATTGGAAAGGTATTAAGATAAATATCGCAATGCTTAAAAACTTCACTAATATCCTTTCTGTTACCAATAAGTAAAACTCTATCTACAATATTGTTGGATTTTAAAAAATATTCAATTGGTTTACTATTCCCGCTACCTGCCAATAAAATTATACAGCTAGGATTATCAAAAACAATTTTCTTTAATATATTAAAAAAAACATTGTTTTCTCCATACATTTTATAATATGAACCACCCGTAAAAACAATTGTTTTTCCATTTGAAATTTCAGGAAACCCTTGAAATGGGTAGGTTGACAGAATTGGATAATAAGATTGTATTATTATCTTCTCTTGACTTATCCCTCTATACTTAGTTGAAATTACGTAACCATATTCTCTGAACCCAATAAAATAATCCGAGCAACCCTTTCCAAGCCAAAAAGCATGATCAGTTATATCTATTAAATATCTAGTCACATTTATCAATGAATTCCAAACAATAATAGATAAAACGCTCCAAGGAGCTAAATGTAAAAATGCTTTTTCAGGCCTGTATTGTGATATTTTTTCAAGAATATGTGTAGCTTTCTCTATGTCACTAGATATATTTGGAACGATATACACCTCAGCATGTTTTATTTTACTTAATTCGTATAAAATTTCTTGGGCATATATTTCATTTTTTTTATTTTCCATTATATATAGAAAATCTACATCCCATTCTTTCAATGCCAAAAGATACTGTTGAGTTAATCCTCTATTATCTAAACCAAAATAATCATAAAAAATATACCTGTTTTTTATCGGTTTAACCATATATGAGCTTAGCGATTTACTGGCTATATCCTGAAGCATACATTCTAATTCATCATCTACATACCTAAAATTTAAGTGATAAGCAAGCCTTGCAGCAGTTTCAATCAATCTTAAAGCATCAGGATATCTTTTTTTTCTTGCAGCATTTATTGCTAAACTTTTTATATGCTTGTAATCTTTAGTTACATATTTATATGTAATTTTATCAATCATTTTCTTGACACTAAACTAAAGGAGAAATAAATTTCCATAAACTTGCAAAAAAAATATTTCTAAAAAAATAAATACCTACAATTAGAATTGCTGCAAATATCCCGCATTCAATTATTATCATAAAAAAAGGCTCAACAGAATATAGTAACCCAATCCACCATGTAGCTCCACCACTACCTGCACAAAGAATTATCGAAGGAAGCAAATCAAAAGCTTGCATTCGCCATCGATAACCAATCAATCTTACGCTATACCAAACATTAATAAAATAAGATATAACGGCCGTTGCAACAACGCTCCACGCGAGTACATTAATGCCATAGCGAAAAATGACGGCAACAACGATCACTCCGTAAATCATTTTAATCATTTCAATTTTAAAATTCAGATGGGCATAACCAAGTGCTTGTAGCGTTGAAAGATTAAGCGAGCTAATTGGCGTAATAACAGCGGCACAACATAGAATGCGTAAAAAAGGAATAATCGGTTCCCATTTTTCCGTTAATAATAACGGTATCAAAGAATCAGCAATAATTATTAATAATGTCAACCCACTTGCAGAAAGAAATATAGTACTTCTTATAATTTCTCTAACACTTTTAAGTAATAATTCTTTATCATCTTGATGCTTTGAAAAATAAGGAAAAGTGACTCTTTGAACTATACCAATAAGTATACTAACGGGTATCATGCGTAAGCTATTTGCTCTATTATAATAGCCTAAATTTTCAACTGAATAGACCTTACCTATAATCACTGAATACATGTTTTGATAAACCACACCAATCATTTGTGCGCCAAGAATATTTACGCTATACCCAAACATGGATCTAATATTTTGTAATCGAACTCGTCCTCTTGGTCGCCAAGGACTTAATGACCAAAACAACAGCAGTCGTATAAATACGGCAGTGATGCTCTGCCCTAACAAACTCCACACACCAAAACCAGAGTAGGCCATTAATATTCCAGCACCCCCTGAAATAATGGTACTCACAGTAGTGATGGCTGCAATTCTTTTAAATTGCATATTTCGTTGCAAAAGTGATTGTTGCACAATGACAAGCGAAGAAATCACAACTATCAGAGCATTAACTGTTAGTAAAGGAATAAGAATAGGTTGGTTATAAAATTGTGCAACTAACGGTGCAATTAAGTACAACAAAATAGCTAAAATTAACCCTGCTATAATATTGAGAGCAAAAACACTGGTCTCATCATCTAATGATAACGTTTTTCTCTGAATTAATGCTGATGAAAAACCAGAGTCAGCAAATAAGTTAGCTAGCCCTACAAATAATGCCATCATACCGATCAAGCCAAAATCAGCAGGCTCTAAGAGTCGAGCCAACACGAAAAATATAATAATATTTGATAGTTGAAAACCTATTTGTTCAACTGCTGACCAGAAGAAACTCCGCCGAATAATTGACATTAAAATTTTATAATAAAATCACTTAAATGTTCAAGGGCAGGATTATTATAAGCAACGAACTTAATATTATTATTTTTTGCTGCTTCATAATCATTATATGAATCTCCAATCAATACACATTGAGATTTATTATATTGATTACTTTCAATTAACATTTTAACTAAATCTATCTTTGCTCTAGGAGACCCATAAATACTTTTAAAAAAATTTTTGAGCCCCAGCTTATTACAAAGATAACGTAATTCCTCTTGGTCAGATCCAGATACAATATGCATCATTATTGTATGGTGAAATTTTCTAATATTTTCATTCGTTTCTTTTATTAAAAGGTCTTTATTATTTAAATGCTTACGCATTATATCTGAATACTTGGTTGCATATTCTTGAACCTCCCTTTCACTGACAGGCTCTTTACGGATATTTTCGAAAAAAAACCTAAACTTCACATACCTAGAAAGACCTCCATTTTTTTGATGGAACGTCATTAATTCGGCGACTTGGTCTACAGGGAATTCTTTTAAAACCTCAGTGAAACCATAATCTCGAACAGAGTTTGAATTAAGCAATACTCCATCAAAGTCCCATAAAATTACTTTAATTTCACTTTCTAATATTTTTTTCATATATCATTTCAGCCAAAGAAAAATCATCTTCCCAATCAATATCAAACGCCTTAATTCCATCCTGTACAAATAATTCTGGCTGCTTACCAATTCGGTCAGATTGATCAATATATACATTTCTACTAGCAATAAAAATCGCATTATCAATCTCATACAACTCTGCAAGATCTTGCGTCTGAGGCCATTTTTGTGGCGTTGCCCTGTTAACTAAATCATTCTTTTCTTTACTCCACAAAAATTCTTTGTACCTTTTTACACTCATCAAGCTATCATAACCATTCCTGATAGCTTGGAAATAAAATCTAATTGCTTTTTCATAATCTTCCGCTTCAAAAAAGGGAGAAGTAACATGAGTCCATAAAATATGTTCGGTATCACATATGCTAGGAACATACTTAACCAAATCCGTTAGATTTGTAGTATTTTCACTTAAATGATCAGGTCGGTTAACTATTCGGAGCTTAGAACATGTCTTACTAAACATTTCCCCTATTGCAAGGCTTTCATCATCGTTTGAGGATAAAACGATTTCACTAACACAGGAAATATCCCTTAATTGCCGTAATTTTAACTCTAATAATCCGCTTTCAAAACAAGCGAATTTTCTAGTATTTTTATTTTTAACTCTTTGACTACCTTTTCTAGTAGGCAGAAAAACAGCTAAATTTTCTTTTTCATAACGATGCATATACGGACGATCTTGGAAGTTCTGAATATATTGATGGTGTTAATGAAAAGTACTTTATATTTCTTTCTTTTAATTGCAAAAACAAAGCATCATTTTCATTGAATAGTTCCAGCTCATTTTGCGTAACTGAATCATAATAACCATCGTAACCTATAAAATAGATTTCATTACCCCCTAAATCTAAAGCTACCTGAATTGCTAAAGCGGTTACCGAGTCTTTAAATTTTTCAGTAAAACCAATTCGTTTCAGTTGATATGCTTTTCCATGAAATATTCTAGGGATATATGTTCCCATAGTTCGTGGATAAGGCGGTAACACAGCGATTCTATTACTTAATTCCATTTCTTCAAAAACCCCCTCCAACCGCTGGCCTTCATTGCCAGCAAGGCAATGTATTTGACTATTTTCAATGAACTGGTATGGCTTAGCATTTTTTGAACTGACATGGATGACAGCTATATCAGTTTGTTTTGATAAGAAATCTATAATAGCTCTAGAATGAACCGTACCTGAAGGCCCCCCACCAATGATTAAAACTTTTTTTACCGTTTTTTTAGGCTGGAAGTCAGTTAGTGTAAGATTATCTTTAATACCATTGGATTGATTCGTAAGTGCTCTTAAAATACTGTTAAATGAATAAAACCTTTTTCCCACCCAATCCATTATATCCTTAGGGGGTAATGAATTAGCACCAGATACCATATAAGGAAGATTAGTTCCCCACTGATAAGTTTTTTTTAACTCAGAAAAACTGTCAACCACTCTACTAAGCTGATTAAAATCAATTTCTAAATTACTTTTTTGATTCATTGCAGTTAAGAGTAACTCTGTTTTAAGGTTGCCTGCACCTCTTCCCATGCCTGTAATCGTTGCATCTACAATATCTACACCGCACTCAATAGCCGTCAACGTATTAATAAAAGCAAGCTCTAGGTTATTGTGTCCATGAAAACCTATCTTGATATTACTCCTAGACCGAATCATATCAAATATTTTTCTTATATCCTCAGGGTATATTCCACCATAAGAATCAACCATATAAAAATAATCTACAACGCCATCTATGTCTTTTATTTGTTTTAAAAATTTATTCTGTGCATCCCATTTAGACATATACATCACATTAAACCCAACTGAAAAACCCATTCTTTTGATTTTTTCTGCGAGTTTAATGGCACTAGTAAAATTAGCAGGGTTTACTGCGACTCTTACCATATCAACCAAGTATTTAAGTGGTTCTAATAAGCCAATCTCGTCACCAACTTTTACATCCCGCTCATTTAGCATGATGGCTATTTTTTTATTACTTTTCTTCCGAATTTCTTCCATAATGTACACAGGACAGTAATAAAATTTCCCATAATATCCTGGTAAAGACATCGAACGATACCCAATCTCAAGGTAGTCAACCGGCAAGTAATTAAAAGACTCAATATAAGTATTTAAAAAATCATCACTAAAATCCCAATCTGTATAATACCCACCATCTCTCAGTGAACAGTCTAATATTTGCATTATAAACTTACCTAAATTAACTTAAAATTTCTTTACACATACACCCTAAAAACTAAGTAACTCTATATGTTAAGAAAAACATTATAAAGTTCTGAAAATCACTCATCTACAATATTTATATCGCTAAATCTTCTTTTCCATATGCTTTCACAATAGAAGTATATTTTTTTTGCTTCTCTAAGCTCATTTTCTCAACTAATTCAGGTGGCCTTAAAAATAAAGCATCAGCAAAAGCTAGCTGTCCCTTGCGATTTAACTCTTTCCTACCGTAGCGATATTCAGTTATAAACTCAAAAAATTCAAAACCATGGGATAGAAGAAATTCACATACTTCACCAAATAATGGCTGGTCTTGATAAATTTCTAAAAATGACACTTCCACTTGTAAACCCAGAACACTTTTAATAGTTTTCTCTGCTCCTTTTAAAATATCTAGCTCACTACCTTGCGTATCAAGCTTAATAAATTCAGCATCTAAATCAAAAGAATCTAATGTTCGTACATTTACATCAACACAACCCACAATATCCCACCTATCTTTATTTGGAAATTTGCTTAGGTATTTCATATTAGGGGTATAAAAAGATGAGCACTCTTTCTTTCGCGTTAAATTTAATTGTTGAACTGTTGTTTTTTCCCCTAATGCAAAGTTATAAATATTTGCTCCCTCTGAACTAAGCTCTTTATAAGACCTCAAATCTGGCTCAAATAATACAACATCGACATTATGCTGGAGAAATAACCATCGTTCTTCAAGCTTGTAGTTAGCCGCACCAACATCAATTAGTTTTATCGTCATTATTGATTAACCTATTAATTATGTTATATATATTTGTTGATGAATTATATTCATATAATAAATATTTATTGACAATTTCCTGCCTAGCTTCAAATTTTTCATCCCTTCCATTAAAAAGTATATCCAAAATGGCTTCATGTAACTGTTCTTTATTATTATAAACATAATGTGCTTGCAAACAAATTGCCCCAAACTCGTTAAAGGGAGGGTCAAGTTCATCCCGCCTCTTAGTGAATATAGTAGGGTTACTTGTTACAAGATATTCAGCTAAAAAAGAGACACTATCATGTATTAACAGATCAGATGATGCAAATAATCCAATATAATCATCGTTATTAACGGATAAATTAGACGTTGAATCCCAAACACTAAAGTAATCATCCGTTCTTTTTTTACCCCACCCATCTAATTCATATAAAGTTCGCTTTAAAAAAGGGTGGGGTCTAAGTATAATTTCTATCGTATCAAGGTGCTGATTTGCTAACTCAATAAAGAAATCATAATACTCCAAAAAACAAGAACGATTAAGCAAAGCAGACTTTGATATCGTCCAGTGAGGAGCCCAAATTATTCTTTTCACCGAGCCTTTTTTATACTCTTGTGCCTTATCTCTAATTAATTCTAATGTAGGATAACCAACAACTTCTACATTAACACCTTGATTAAATGCAATTTCTTCTGCTATTTTTTTGTGAAAAATTGTCTCATAAAAATTTTTCCATGTTAACTGCTGAAAATCACTATTAAAAGCAAGGTCAACTAAATGATCTGTTCTTATTGAATAGGGAACATAACAAGTCAATGTCTTAGAAAAATTCTTAATACAATATTCACTTCTAGTTATAGCATGAGGAATTGAAAAAAACACAATATCTGGCTGCAACTCTTGCTTAAAATCTCTCCATAATTTTTTCTCAGAATCCCAAGTATCAAAATATTTATACCCATTTTTCTGACACATTTTTTCTGCTTTATTTAAAGCCTCCCACATATCTTCATCGCCATTCTTGATAAATGGACAAATAATAACAATAGGCTCGTAGAGCTTATTCCTATTAAATTCATTGTAAAGGCTATCGTACTTCCAAACTCCATGATGGATCAAAACAAAAGCAATTTTTATCTTTTTTTTTCCTATTAAATCCTTTATTGCTTTATTATGATTGAAGTTAGCCTGTTTGATATTTATTCTTAATTTGAAGCATTGAAAGCTATGATAAGTTTTACGAATAGAGCTATGAAAACGCTTAGGAATAATCTTTTTTAGAATTACTGTAATAATTTTAGCCACGTAAAAACACCTTTATTAAATTCCAACTCATAAAAACTTTTCGCATAGCAATAATCCCTCCTTTACCTGAGTTTCACTCCCTCTTCCAACAGGCAAACTCAAAACCTCGTCATGTATCTGCTCAGTCACTGGGAAAGTTAAATTATTCCACTCTTTATATGCAACTTGTTTATGCGCTGGAATAGGATAATGAATCATCGTTTGAATGCCATTATCAGAGAGGTGTTCTTGTAGTTTATCTCTATTTTTCACTCGAATAACAAATAAGTGCCATACATGAGACTCTTCATTACTCACTACTGGTAAGGTAATATTTTCACTACGTATGTTTTCAAGATAATAATTTGCTATTGCTCTTCTTTTTTGTATTTCTTGATCTAAATATCGTAGCTTTACCCTTAATAAAGCCGCTTGCACTTCATCTAATCGACTATTAATACCTTGATATTGGTTTTCATATTTTTGCTTACTGCCATAATTCCCTAAAGCTCTGATAATTTCTGCTAAAGTAGTATCATTAGTCGTCACCGCGCCACCATCGCCCAGCGCACCTAAATTTTTACCTGGATAAAAACTAAAGCCACTAGCATCCCCTAAATTACCTGCTCGCTTACCTTGATATTCAGCACCATGTGCTTGAGCTGAGTCTTCTATGACTTTTAAATTATATTTTCTGGCAAGTGCGTTGATTTCATTCATTGCGGCGACTTGGCCATATAAATGTACCACCATAATCGCTTTAGTTTTTTGCGTGATCTTTGCCTCAATAAGCGCTGGATCAAGATTATAAGTGGCAATATCCGGTTCAACTAATACTGGTATCAATCTATTTTCAGAAACCGCCAATATTGATGCAATATAAGTATTCGCAGGGACGATAATTTCATCGCCTTCCTGCATAATACCCATTTCTTTATAGGCTCTGATAATTAAAGTGAGTGCATCGAGTCCATTAGCAACACCTATGCAGTGTTTGGTTCCACAATAGGCTGAAAACTCTTGCTCAAAGGCGATGCACTCTTCCCCTTGTATATACCAGCCACTATGTAAGACTTGATCAAATGCCTGTTCTAATTCATTAGTATAGGCTTGATTAATGGCTTTAAGATCAAGAAATAAAACATTATTCTTAGTTTCGTCTTGAGTAGATAAGCTTAGAAACTCATCAGTCGAAAGTGTGTAATCTGATGCATTTAAAAATAGTTTATCTCGAGTAATTATTTTTGCATCAATAAGCTTTGCAGATGCTTCAATTAAATAATCTTCTACATCTTGTTTAAATAGTATTGCATCTTGATCAAGATAAGCGGGGGTTTTAATCAGTGTAAATAACTTTAAAAATAAAGCCCATTCCTGTTGTACTAAATTTAGACTACGTGTTTTTTTAGCTTCTCTAAAAAAGATAAAGGCAATAGTATGTAATTGCGAACTAGATAGGTAAATCGTTTCATAAGACTTTAGCTTCTGAAAAACCTTATAAATATTAGGTGATGCGTCTAGTCTATCTAACAGAATGTCTAAAGCGATGTTGACATCGATAATAAATTTTTTATTTTGCATATTTTTCAATTAATGCTTCTGCTAGTATTTCTTCGTCAGATTGAGTTGTTTTATAGCTGTAATGCTTAGGCAAGTTTTTTAATTTAAAGGTTAAATACTCATCTCCTCCTAAGGTTTTATTAAGCTCCTGTAATTGATTTATCGTATTACTTACTGTCATTTGGCTTAGTTTAATTTCAATGTCCTGATCCACCTCAACATAAAAAGACTGTAAATCTAATCCTGCTCGCTCAAGTACAGGAATAATATAATGTCCATCTTGTTTTATAACTTGTAGTTTCATATCTTATCCTATATCTTATTTTCTATTAAAAACCTTGAATATGTCTTCTTTATCTTTTCATGCGTAACCGTTCAGCCCCTCTCCCACACTAGGAGAGGGTTAGGGTGAGGGCGTTAAAATAGGTAGGAGTCTGAACGGTTAACCTGTAGGTATTCAGAGACCCACCCCAAAAATTGAAATCTTAACCGAAAAATAATCGCAAGTTATTGAAAAGTTGTTTCAAAAATGCAAAATTAGAAATTTTCTAGAGGGTGCCTGAATACTTACTTCCACCTTGCTCGCATAAACTCAGGATAATCACGATAATAATCTTCTTCATCATAACTATTCGAAGCCAGCACCATACAAACTGAGGCAGACGAAAAGTTATCTAACTCACGCCAAATCATAGGACAAACATACAGACCGTTATAAGAACGATTTAAATGTACTCGTTTTTTTTCTTTACCATCATCAAGCACAACATCGAAACTGCCTGACATGGCTATAATCAGTTGATGCAAGCCTTTATGCGCATGACCGCCTCTTTCAGAGCCGCCAGGTACATCATAAAGATAATAGACGCGTTTAATATCAAAAGGAATATGATTATTACCCTCGATAAATGTTAAGTTACCACGCGGATCTTCTATTTTTGGAAGGTCAATTATTTTGCAAAGTTCAATTGAGCCACTCTCTAATTCTGTCATTTTAATGCTACCCGTGTTTATTACATTTCAGTATAGATTGTCTAATTTGTTGTTCTATAATCCCAAAAACAATACAGGACTCAATGTTTTTATTCTTTTATTAAAATTATGATTTATCTAATCAATCAGTTGCTCCATGATACTTTACTATATATGCTGGATTACCAACTACAACTGCATTATCAGGAACATCTTTAGTCACTACAGCGCCTGCACCAACCATCGCATTATTACCAATAGTAATATTAGGTAAAATAGTTGCATTAGCGCCAATCGAAGCTCCCTTTAATATGATAGTGGTTAGAAACTTATCAGGGTAGTACTTACTTCGAGGAAATAAATCATTAGTGAAGGTAGCATTAGGACCTATAAAAACATCATCTTCAACCCTTAACCCATCCCATAGTTGTACGCCACATTTTATCGTGACACGATTTCCTACCTTCACATCATTTTCAATAAATACATGATCACAAATATTACAATCAATACCTATCACAGCTCGAGGTAAAATATGTGTAAATGCCCATACTCTTGTTCCTTGACCAATTGTTGCACCAGATTCCACTAATGCTTTTTTATGAATAAACAATTAATTTTTCCTTATTTTTCAAGCAAAGAAGGATTAGCCCGATAGGATGATAAATGAACTGATGAGATTCATACCTCTCACCACCTACAGGCTATTCTGTGTAACTGCCAATATTTTATCTTCATCAACCCCTGTTAATTCGCTGATGGTTTGCATAGACAAGCCTAATTGATGGGCATTTATAATCATTGTTACTTTTGCATTCCATTCGCCTTGCTCTAGGCCTTTTTCAATACCTTTTTCAATACCTTTTTCAATGCCTTGCTCTAAGCCCTGCTCCAGCCCTTGTTTCAAACCTGTTTTTGTCGCCAGCTCTATCGAACTTTTTTGGATATAAACCCAGTCTCTTTTTTTACGCTGAAGTTCCAACTCTTCTGTACTCAAATTAGCT
>WTAG01000170.1 GCA_013139755.1 Methylomarinum sp.
ATCTACAGCATCCGGAAAAGAATCAATTTATTACCGATAGGAAAAGCCTCCAGCTGGTTACAATTTCACGCCTATGCCGGCTTGTGAGGGGGGGTATTTAGAATGCGAATAAAGAAAAAGAGAGAAATATATAATTTTTCTTTATTTATCTATCACTTACCCATTATTAGTTAAAATTGTTATTACAATAGATTTGCGACAGATTTTAACAATTTCTGTTATTTACCGGTAAATAACTAGTGAAATGCTGGTAAAAAATAATATTTTTTTACCATTAACAATTGTTTAAAATAGGTTTAAAATAGGTTTATAGCCATTTTGACGACAGGAAAAACGTCGATCCTGCCAGGGTGTATCATCTATTTTAGATGCCACGTCGAATGTGGGGGTGCCAGTCTAGAGCTGGAAGGCGTCCCACCAAAATGGTTATATCTTTCCTTGAATAACAAAAAAAGACTTTTCATCTTTTAACGTCTGCAAGTCAATAAGACTACCTGTCCTTATACTGTTGCTAATTACACCCTTGTGATTAAATTCAACATTAATAGCAATTTTTGCCTTTTTATCTGCTCCTAAAGGATCAAAAATATACAATAAATTGCTTTTGTTTTTATCCCAAACGACAGCATCAGGAGAGGAAATATGCTGAGGAAGCTTCGCCAAGTCTTCTTGAGGTATTGATATATCTTTTCCTTCTGTTCTAGTGTTTTTCTTTTCCCCTTTTTTATTTTCTCTTCTGATATGCCTAAATCTTTCATCAGATATAGATATGACTGAATTCGATATTTCCTTCTGTATTGAATGTAAATACAACAAAATAGGATCAGATAAATAACCCACTATACGAATATTACCTCTGGGGTGTTTATCTAAAAATACCTGTTCAACCCATTTTTTGAATGGTCTTTCAATGATTGTTGCAAACTGAGTTGAATCTGATAAAACTGATTTACGAATAACACCAGGTAGATCTATGGCTTTTTTGCCAAAAGCGATATCAGGCCCTAACCAGGCTTTACCCACATTATAATCCCAGCCAACATCAATACCCTCAGGTACTAATCCATAATCCTGTCCTGTATCTGGATTAAACCTTGGTGAATAATTGATTTTTGGAGCCTTATTTATAGATAGCCCCATTCTCTTTATTTGTGTTTCAGATAATGATCTTGCGCTACATCTACAGCCCCAACCATTAGGACCATAATGTGTATTCCACCAGGGGTGATCAACAGGCAATACAATTAAATTCCATTCAGCATGTTGCGGCCGTACTCTGGAGTCACCAACTGTCAAATACTGCAAATAAGGCCTAGTTGCTTTGACTCTTTGAAACTGCTCCCATTTTCCAGCCATGTGAGCAGTTCTAAGGTTTGTGTCGTAGATAATACGAGTCCGCCAGCCACGTTTCCCTTTATAGCTCCAGCCATGCTTTTGTACGGTTTTATCAAATTCCTTTCTAAAGTCAGTAATGGTTGTACCGTTTTCGATGGCAGATTTAACTGCGTCATGGATATCACTTAACATATCCATATTAGTTGCACCAGCAACAGTAAATGCCTTGGCATGAATTTCACCGAGCATATCGTCCCAATTTTCAGTCGGTATTTTTACTTTTTTCAATAAAAAAGCTATTGCTTCTAAAAATGGGACATTACCGACACTGACTAGAGGCATTATTATTTATCCAACTCATAATTGCGGATTAAAACCTCTTTGGCTTTAGTCGGTTTGGTTCCGCATGTGTACGTTAAAGTAACTGGCTCAACAATAAATGCCGAGAAAATTTTTCTCACCTCAGGCGTATCATTCAAACTCAACAAAAACTTACCCTTAATATTGGCCAGTATTTCCGCCAACGCATCAAAATCAGCCTTAGAAAAGATACCATCACCATAATAGTTTTCACAATTCCAGTACGGTGGATCTATATAAAAAAAGGTCTTTTCACGATCATATCGCTTGATTAAATCCAGATAATTAAGATTTTCAATATATACCTGAGACAACCTTAAATGAGCCGCGGATAAATCCTCCTCAATCCTCAGTAAATTCATTCTAGGTCGGCTAGACGGCGCATAACCAAACGTGGCTTTATCACCTATTCGACCTGCAAAGGAATTTTTCTGTAGATAAAAAAATCGAGAAGAACGTTGAATATCAGTCAATGTTTCAGGGTTAGCCTTCATCCAGCGATTAAACTCATCCCGACTAATCAAAATCCACTTAAAATAACGAATAAATTCCTCTAAATGGTTTTGAACAACGCGATATAACGTAATAATTTCAGCATTGATATCATTCAACACTTCAACTTTTGATTGTTCCTTTCTAAAAAACACCCAAGCGGCACCCGCGAACGGTTCGCAATAGCAATGGTGTTTTGGAATCATAGAAACAATTTGTTTGGATAACTGGTACTTACCACCCATCCAGCCCGATAATGGACTTTTAATCATGTGAGCCTCCTTATTAAAACTCTAATAGTGTGATAAGCTCTCTGCGCCGTGTGCACATGGCAGGGAGCCTTGTTTGGCTCACAGTGTTAAGGCACTGTGGGTTGAGGACTTGGGTATGTTGGCGCATACCTGGGTCGCTCTCTTCTCTTATTCTTTACGCCTCATCCATTCCAGCTAAAGCCGTAGTAGCCATAGCTTCATGAGACAACTGTTGTAACTTATCCTTATCTATCGCTGGATACATGGTTTCGAGCCTGAGTACAAAATCATCCAGAGACAGACCTATCTTTATATAGTGATCCAGTACCCCTGCAATATCATCAATGTTGGCTTCGATAATCTTGTCAGCTTCTGATGAAGCCTGGTCTATTAATTTATCAACCGTATCGGGTTCTGCTTTAGCCGCATAATCATGGCACGTAGGGCAATTGTGACTAAATTGAGCTGCCGGAGATTGCTGTTGATCAATACCAGGCAATACTTCTTCACCATCTTTTGCCTCTGGGATATTCAAACGCTCATGAGCAAACCGCGTAGGCACTTTTAAAAACTTTCTAGCGCCTTCAATTACCTCAACCCACTCTTTACGTGCCTCAGCTTCTTCAAAAAAACTAAAAGTAGGTGGTTCAGCTCCAGCAAAATTAATCTCAGTCGTCCAGCGCATCAAGGTGTTCATAGTGGCCTCAACAATCAGCCTTTCAGAGCTGCTCACTTCATTTTGTTTTTCCTTATGCGTTTCAGCAGCAGCTCGGCTACCATTACCATTGATTTCTGTTGATAAGGTTTGTGAGGTCAAGGCCTTACTCATCTCACCATTGCATGTATTAATTAAACGCTCTTGTACTAACTCACCAGAGACACTGGTTTGCAATAATTCAACCGAACCATCGTCAGGAATGGCTGCGACCCCATCTTCAACCATATTAGCCAAGGCATCAGCCAGCGCGTCTTGCTGATCTGTTGGTGTCCCTTGAGGGTATTTTCCTATGGCCCAGGGAATCCCGTATTTTTCACAAAACTTAACAAAATATTTGAAACCAGAATGCTTAAATGTATATGGCCAAAAACAACTACTGAAAACGGCTATACCATAAGGATTATCTGCACTTGGCATATGGCGAGATAATAACCATTTACGCGGTCCCAGTTCTTCGCCTTCCACACGATTATCTTTAGTCAATAAACGTAATTTATTCTCGGTTGAAAACACAAAACGGCGCTGTGGGATATCAATAATCTTGTCAGGGATATAGTGATCGCCCTCTCTACGCCAGACCACCTCATGTACTTGAAAGCCCTTTAGAACTGCGTTATACATATTCCAGATAATATCTTCCCACAGCACATCTTCATCAGGTGGTCTTTTAAATATATCCTGGCAAAACTCCAAAGCCTGCTTATCGATAGCCGAATCACCACCCGCTTGTAACCGCCACTCATAGCCTAGCAACCCAGCCTTAATAGACTTTAATTCACCAATCACATGAGCATCTTGCTGAATAGCATCATAGACTTTATGACTCATTCCCAGTTTGCGTAAAATCTCATCAGGATTAGGCAGGTAACTTAATGCACCATAAAAGTCAGGATCATTAGTCCGTGTTGCAATCTGCTTGCTTAAAAAGTTTTTAGCGCGTTTAGCTAGATTTTTTAAACTGTCCATTTCAATAACCTTTAAACCTTGAACGCTTACTAGACGAACGAGAATTGATTTTAGGAATACCACCCGACCTAGACACAGCAATGGCATGTAAAATATGTAAAGCAGTTAAGCCATCATAGTGATGATCGCTTTGCTTTTCGGGAAATGTATCCAACTCATCCAGCAATTGAGTCAATCCAGCCCAAAACAAGATGGTTGCAGGATTCTGGCTAATAAAGGGCTCAATAGATTCAATCCTCACCTCCTGGGGAACCGTAGCAGTTACCCCAACCAAAGGCAGAGCAACCCGTCTTCTTAATGCCTCGCGCACAAATGAAGCACGCATATACTCATAGGCATTATTATTCTCAAACCCCCAAGCCTGGCATTTATACTCAGTTTGAAGGCTGATTAAATCGCTTTCTAACTTGCTGGGCGTACGCCGTTTAATCTCAGCTTCAATTACATGTAAAAGCATAGTGTTACGATCCATACCTCCTACCACTAATGCGCTTGGATCAGAACTCTCACCTTTACCCATAGACGGATCGCAAGCACCAAAGTAAACCCAATGTGAAAGCTTTTGCACCCAGAATTGAATATTAGAAAAAGTGGTATCCTCATCAGTTCTAGCATCCCCCTGCATTTCCGTTGCAAAAGCCTTTCTACTTTTAGCCCGGGCACGCATTAAATTAAACAAAGGACGAACCGAGGGCCAGGAAACCTTAGCCCCCTCATCCATCTTGGTTTTATTGCGCAAATAAAAACGATAAGAAGGCAGGTCTTCTTGATTAGATACCTGGTCTTTATCCGCTAATGCCTTCTCAAACCTTGCATCATCATTACGCATGATTTCTTCACACCGAGACCAAAAATCCATATTGTCTGGGAATTTAATCAATGCTTTAAAATGATGCACCAAATGACCAATGGTTTTTTTAGCGCGAGAGATAGGGTCATCCTTATTTAAAATAGTTCCTACTCCCATATATTTAACAGAACCATCAGGGGGCCCTAAATAATCAATGGCATTTTCCAGCCAAGTCCAACGGTTCTCGCGTTCAGTTGGGCTTTTAGCCTCGGAGTCTGTAATCAGATCATCGCCTAAAATTAATTGAGGACGTGAGCCATTATGAAAAGTCCCTCGAATCGCTTGTTCAGCACCAAAGCACTCAAGCTTTACTCCATTAACAGTGACAATCTCACCAATCCGCCATAACCAGGACTTTCCACACACTTCAGGAAAATCCATTTCTAAAGCTGGGTTCATTAACAATTCAGCTTTAACCACCTCAATTAATTTGGCTGGCAACTTCTTTTCAGCCCCCAGCAAGGCAA
>WTAG01000355.1 GCA_013139755.1 Methylomarinum sp.
AAGTATGGCAAGAAGAAGATTTAGACTTTTTACAAGAAGACCTATCAGACATAATCAAAGAAAGTATCGATGGTGTTGATAGAGTTGCCGCTATTGTTAAAGATTTAAAAAGTTTTTCTGGAATAAATGATGCCGATGAAGAAGATGCAGATATTAACGAGATAATTCGTCAAACTTGCCATATTACTAAATCTCAATTAGAAGGGAAGTTAGATGTTATTTTAGATTTAGCTGAAATGCCGACTATCTTTTGTAATCCAGCTGAACTTGGGCAGGTTTTCCTCAGTTTACTTTTAAATGCTGCGGATGCTATTCATGAGAACGGTAAGGTTCGAATTAAATCCTTTATCAAAGACGCACAGCTTTGTGTTGAAATAAGAGATACAGGTTGTGGTATCTCTGAATCAGATTTAGCACATGTTTTTGATCCCTTTTTCACCACTAAAGATGTAGGGCAAGGTATTGGGTTAGGATTAACTGTTTGTTTAAATATTATTAAAGCACATGAAGGTACTCTAACAGTCATTAGCAAGCCAAACGCCGGTACTCAAGTCACTATTTTGCTACCTATACGACACAATAAGGCTTAGGGAAAGGTAATGGTAAAAATCAAGGAAAATTATGTCTCGTTATAGTGGGCTTTTTACAGGAAGCAAGGTCGAGCAGACAACTGATAAGCAAAGTGATAAGACTGTCTATCGTATTTTATTGGTCGATGATGAGCCCAATGTTTTATCCTCATTACGACGTGTTTTTCGGCGAGAAAACTATCAGATTGAAGTCGCAATGAACGGTGAAGAAGCATTGCAGATTCTGGCACAGAATAAATTTCAGTTAATGATTTCTGATTTTAAAATGCCACGTATGGATGGTGCCCAACTTTTAAAACAAGTGAAAAGCCGATACCCAAAAATTATTCGGATCATGTTGACTGGATATGCTGATACCGATGCAGTGATGGGAGCCATTAACGAAGGTGCTGTTTATAAATTTATTCTTAAACCTTGGAATGATGATGACTTACGAGTCACCGTAGGTCTTGCTTTAGAACAATATGATTTACTCCAAAAAAACCAACAATTACAACATGAAAATCAACACCAGCATACGCAGCTAAAAAAACTCAGTAAATTAAGTAACAATGATAATAGCCAACTGGCCATTATGCTTAATAAAAAACAATTACTTAATAATGGTCAATTACAGGAAATTTTTAAGCTCAAACAAAGTAGTAGTATTCCCGTTGTTAAAATTATTTTAGATAGGCAGTGGGTTGATGAAAAGGTAATACGCAAAATTTTGCGTAAAGAATTATTTGTTGAAGAAGTTTCATTAGCCGAATTTCAGATCAAGCAAGAAATCTTAGATTTACTGCCACGCTCAATCTGCGAACAACAATGGGCCTTGCCCTTAAAAGTTGAAAACAACATGTTACTGCTGGCAACAGCCGATCCAATGAATATGGGATTACAAGCCGACATTCGTTTTATTACCGGCTTTAATTTACAAGTTGTAATGGCTGACCTAGCAGCTATTGAACTCAAAATAGCTGAAGTATTTGGTGATGCTCCTAACTTCGGTGAAATGGAAAACATTGTTTCTACGGAAGACCCGTTTGAGACCATAGAAGTTATTATTGATGAAAAGGACGATGTTTCTTTAGAACAATTATTAAGAGAAACTGAAGACCCTCCTGCTATACGTTTAGTTAACTCAATTATTATTGAAGCGGTACGGCTAGGCGCCAGTGATATTCATATCCAACCTCGCACAAAAAGCATCGTCGTACGCTATAGAATTGATGGTATTTTGCTGGATAAGATTTTTATACCTAATCACTATTTAAACTCTCTAGTTTCTCGCATAAAAGTCATGGCTGAAATGGATATTTCAGAACGCCGTCGACCTCAAGATGGACGGATTACTGTTAAAACGCCCATGCGTATTATAGATCTGCGTATTTCATCTTTACCGATGATTAATGGTGAAAAAATAGTCATGCGTATTTTAGACCGAAACGCCTCCATAAAAAGTCTTGATATGCTTGGTTTTAATGATATTAATTTAAAGAAAATATCTCGCCTGGTTAGTAAGCCTCAAGGCATTATCTTATCAACAGGCCCTACAGGCAGCGGTAAAACAACCACTCTCTATTCCTTACTTCAACATGGCGTAACAACAGAAAAAAATTATGTCACTATTGAAGAACCTGTTGAATACTATATGGATGCAGCTGGACAAGTAAATATCAAAAGTAAAATAGATTTGACCTTTCCAGTGGTACTACGTGCAATTTTAAGACAAGACCCCGACGTGATCTTATTAGGTGAAATTCGTGATTTTGAGACTGCTGAAGTCGCCTTTCAAGCTGCTTTAACTGGACATCTTGTTTTTTCAACATTGCATACAAACTCTAGCATTGCCACAATTGCCAGGCTTTTTGATTTAGGTTTAAAACCTTATATTATGGCCAGTAGTTTAGAAGGTATTATCTCACAGCGATTAGTCAGAAAGATTTGTCCTCATTGTAAGCAAGAAGAAAAAGTAGATGCTGATGTTATACAACAATTAGGGCCTCTTTTTATCAATAACAAAAATACTATGTACAAAGGCTTAGGCTGTGATAAATGTGGTAATAATGGCTATCAAGGTCGTGTTTGTTTATATGAAATACTCATTCCAACCGAAGAAATACGGGGTCTTATTTCAGAACAAGCTAACCAAAGAGATATTAAACAAGCTGCAATTAAAAGTGGTTATAAAACCTTATTAGAAGATGGTTTGGAAAAGGTTAATTTAGGCTTAACAAGCTGTGATGAAATTTTACGCATTTTAGGACCGCAAGACTTTAATCTTTAAAAATAAACCGTAATAAAACTGACTAACAGTTGATGGGGCAAGTCTTTCCATGTGCATTACGGAAAGACTTGGTGCCAATATTTTTTGTTTTTACTTTTTACTGCTATTTCAAATTGGCTGAACCCATGATTTTTTTCAGAACCTGAACTTTTATACGCTTAAACTTAATTACATTACTTAGATGCTAAACCAGATTAAATTATTTTTTGACCAACATATTGCACTTTCCCCTCAGAATACAATTAGCGAGGAAAGCCTTCATTTAGCCTGTGCTGCGTTATTTATAGAAATGATGCATATGGATGATAATGTGCATAAAAATGAACACGAGACTATTTTAAAAAGTATTTGCAATAATTTTTCTCTTTCTATTAAGGAAGCAAATACCTTAATTTCTTTAGCGTCTGAAAAACATAGCCAAACAACTGATTACTATCAATTCACTTCGTTAATCAATAAAGGCTTTAACCAACAGCAAAAAATCACTCTCATTAAAACCTTATGGCAAATCGCTTATGCTGATGGCGAATTAGATAAACACGAAGAGTATTTGGTTCGAAAAATGGCTGACTTACTTCATATACCGCATTTGGATTTTATAAAAACCAAACATCAAGCGATTGATGGCTAATACCATTTTAAAAACAGGCTAGATTATTTAAACCTGAATCCGAGACTTCAATGCGGCACAGATTCAGGTTAAACATTGGTTTTTGCCAATAGTTATTTTCACAAGAATCATTGCAGAGGCATAAAAAAATCCAATGAATTTACAATCAACATTGATATTCAGTATTTTATTAGCGACTTTATCAGCCTGCTCTACTCAATCAAAGCTAGATCACAATA